>JBGQCE010000347.1:0-4697 GCA_041495185.1 Bradyrhizobium sp. | reverse complement strand
ATTGCGGTAGTGGCGGTTCTGTCGGCCCCGGCTGCGCGGGCGCAAGCCTTCATCAACGTGCTGACCGGCGGCACGTCCGGGGTGTATTATCCGCTCGGCGTCGCCATCGGAAAAATCTATGGCGACAAGATTCCGAACGTTAAGACGCAGGTGCAGGCCACCAAGGCATCGGTCGAGAATCTGATCCTGCTGCAGCAGGGCCGCGGCGAGATCGCCTTTACGCTCGGCGATTCGCTGAAGGCCGCCTGGGAAGGCGACGAGGAGGCGGGCTTCAAGGCCAAGCTCGACAAGCTGCGCACCATCGGCGCGATTTATCCGAACTATATCCAGATTGTCGCGACCGCCGACAGCGGCATCAAGACGCTGGCCGACCTCAAGGGCAAGAGCCTCTCGGTCGGCGCGCCCAAGTCAGGAACCGAGCTCAACTCGCGCGCCATCCTTGCCGCCGCCGGATTGAGCTACAAGGATATGGGCAAGGTCGAATATTTACCGTTCGCGGAATCCGTCGATCTGATGAAAAACCGGCAGTTGAACGCGACGCTGCAATCGGCCGGCCTCGGCGTGGCCTCGCTGAAGGATCTGAGCACGTCGACCGAGATCACGGTGGTGTCGGTTCCCAAGGAGGTGGTCGACAAGATCGGCCCGCCATTCGTGTCCGTGATGATCCCCGCCAATACCTATACCGGCCAGGACAAGGACGTGCCGACCGCAGCCGTGATCAATTATCTGGTGACGAGTTCGGCCGTGTCCGACGATCTCGCCTACCAGATGACGAAGCTGATCTTCGAGTCGCTGCCGGAGCTGGCGAACGCGCACGTGGCCGGCAAGGAGATCAAGCTGGAGACCGCGGCGACCGGCAGTCCGGTGCCGCTGCACCCCGGCGCGATCCGCTATTACAAGGAAAAGGGTTTGATCAAGTAAGATCAGGGCCGGGCTTTTTCATTCAGGCGTCATGGCCGGGCTAAAGCGCGAAGCGTGTCTTCGCGCAGATGACCCGGCCATCCCGTCTTGAGGTCGAGCAAGAAAGGCGTGGATGCCCGGGAGCGCAGACAAGTTTACGTAGTCTGCGCAAAAACGCAGACTACTATGCCCGGGCATGACGAGCCTTGAGTGTCGGTGCTAAAGACACACACGGGCGCAGGGGAAACGACAAAAATGCTGCAGGCTGAGGGCACTGAAGTGCCCGTCAAGGTCGAGTTCGATAATTTCGAGCACGGGTTCCCGGAGGGGTTCGGCCCGGGCGGCTGGGGCCATCTGGCCTATGCCATAGGCATCGCCTTCGCCGTCTTTCAGCTTGTCATCGCGGCGTGGAACGTGCTGCCGAGCCAGGTGGTGCGCGGCGTCCATGTTGGCTTCCTCCTGCTGCTGACCTTCGGCCTGATCGGTAACTTCACCGCCAAGACCAATGCCGGTCGCGCGGCCGGCTGGCTGATCGGCAGCGCCGGGTTTTTGTGCGGACTGTATCAGTGGATATTCTACGCCGACCTGATCGCGCGCGACGGCGATCCGACCCGGCTCGATCTTGTGGTCGGCAGCTTGCTCGCGGTGCTGATTTTCGAAGGCACGCGGCGGCTGATGGGCCTCGCGCTGCCGCTGATGAGCGGCGCCTGCATCCTCTACTGGTTCCTCGGCCAGTACCTGCCCGCGCCGCTCAATCATCGCGGCTATGATTTCGATCAGGTCATTACGCACCTGTCCTACGGCACCGAAGGATTTTACGGCGTCCCGATCTATGTCTCGGCGACCTACATCTTTCTGTTCATCCTGTTCGGCTCGTTCCTCGAGCGCGCCGGCATGATCCAGTTGTTCACCGATGTCTCGCTTGGCCTGTTCGGCCGTACCCGCGGCGGTCCGGCCAAGGTCGCGGTGTTTGCGTCGGGCATGATGGGAATGATCTCGGGCTCCGGCGTCGCCAATGTCGTCACCGTCGGCCAGTTCACGATTCCGCTGATGATCAAGTTCGGCTACCGCCGCGCCTTCGCCGCCGGCGTCGAGGCTACCGCGTCGATGGGCGGACAGATCATGCCGCCTGTCATGGGCGCGGTCGCCTTCATCATGGCGGAGACGCTGGGCGTCGATTATTCCGTGATCGTCAAGGCCGCGGTGATCCCCGCGATCCTGTATTTCGCCTCCGCGTTCTGGATGGTTCATCTGGAAGCCGGCAAGTATGGCCTCGTCGGCATGAAGCGCTCGGAAGTTCCGAGCGCCTGGAAGGCGCTGGTGTCGCGCTGGTATCTGGTGTTGCCGCTGGCGGCGCTGGTCTACATGCTGTTCGAGGGTTTTACGCCGCTCTATGCCGGCAGCATGGGCCTGGCGCTGACGGTGGCGCTGATCCTCGGCGCCAGCATCACGCTGGGCTTTCCCTCAAACGTATTGCGCTATGTCTTCTGGATCGGGCTTGCGCTTGTGGTCGGCGCGGCGTCGCGCAACGGGCTGGAGATCGTTCCCGTGGCAGGCATCGTCGGCGTCCTCGTGCTGATCACCGCGCTTGCGCGCGGCGGCCGCGCGACGCTGCGGGCATGCCGCGATTCGCTGGCCGACAGCGCCAAGTCGGCACTGACCGTCGGCATGGCCTGCGCCATCGTCGGCACCATCATCGGCATGATGACGCAGACCGGCGTCGGCACCATCTTCGGCGGCTGGGTGATCGGGCTTGGCGAAAAGAGCCTGTTCCTCGCGCTGGTCATGACCATGTTTCTGTCGATCCTGCTCGGCACCGGCATCCCGACCATCCCGACCTACATCATCACCGCCGCATTGGCGGCTCCCGCGCTCGCCAAACTCGGCGTGCCGCTGATCGCCAGCCATATGTTCGCGTTCTACTACGGCATCATGGCCGACCTCTCTCCGCCGGTGGCGCTGGCGGCGTTGGCGGCAGCTCCAATCGCGAAGGAAAATCCCGACAAGATCGGCTGGGAGGCGATGCGCATCGCGCTCGCCGGCTATGTCATTCCGTTCATCTTTGTCTATTCGCCGGCGCTGATGCTGCAGGCCGGCGACCCGATGGCCGCTCAACTCGGATTCTATGGCGCCGTGGCGCTTGCGACATTCAAGGCGCTGGTCGCGATCGTCCTGTTCGGCATGGTCGCGATCGGCTTCCTGTTCGTTAAAATGACGCTGACTGAACGCGCCGTCGCCCTGACTGCTGCGCTTTGCCTGCTCGGCGATTTTCGTTTCAGCGACACGGCAGGCTTCGCGCTGGCGGTCGTCATCGTGGTCTGGCAATGGCGGCAGCGGCCGCGCGCCGCGGTGGCGGCGGCTTGAGCCTTTGCCTCACTTCAGTTGGCGTCGTGAAGACTTTGTCGGTCGCGGCATTCACGCTTGCATGGACGCACTCCATTGAGAAAGTCGACTGGCAGGAAGACTGGCGCATCACGCCTGCGGGGCTGGAGCTGGTGCAGGCGCGGGTAAAGGGCTCCGGCGCCGGCATGGAGCCGCCCGCCGATGCGCGGCTGGTCGACGGCTGGTTTCAATGGCAGCCGAGGCGCGCACCGATGCCGGAGGTGGTGCTGGGCAATTCCGGCGCCGCCGGCGAATGGCGGCTGTGCAGCGATGGACATTGCCGTACGCTGTCGGAGATTTTCGAACGTCCGGTCGGCGCCAATGTCACGACCATGAAAGCGTGTAGTGATCCGTAGCCCGGATGAAGCTCTTGCGAAATCCGGGACATTTCTTGCGGCGCTCCCGGATTGCGCTTCGCTTCATCCGGGCTACAAGATCTCAACGATATCAAAACGGGAGAAGTCGATGGAACGGCTCAAGGGAAAGACCGCTGTCGTGGTCGGCGCCGGTTCGATCGGGCCGGGTTGGGGCAACGGCAAGGCGACCGCCGTGACCTTTGCGCGCGAGGGCGCGCAGGTATTTTGCGTCGATCGGAACGCCACTGCTGCGGAAGAGACCGTTAGAATCATCGCGTCCGAAGGCGGTAACGCCACCGCGTTCACCGCCGACGTGTCCCGCGCCGGCGATGTCGAGGCGATGGTGGCGGCGTGCCTGAAGGCCTATGGCCGTATCGACGTGCTCGACAACAATGTCGGCATCGCCGAGATGGGAAGCGTGGTTGAAGTATCGGAGGCCGATTGGGACCGCGTATTCGCGGTCAATCTCAAAAGCGCCTTCCTCGCCATGAAACACGTCATTCCTGTGATGGCGCGGCAGGGCGGCGGCTCGATCATCAATATTTCGTCGATCGCCTCGATCCGCCATCTCGGCATCTCCTACGTCACCTATGCCACCACCAAGGCCGCGATGAACCAGATGACGCGCACCACGGCGGTCGAATTCGCAGCCAGACATATCCGGGTCAATGCCATTTTGCCGGGCCTGATGAAGACACCGATGGTCGAACATTCCGCAGGGCTGGCGGCGAGCTATGCCAAGGGCGACGTCGAGGCGATGTGGCGCGCGCGCGACGCGCAGGTGCCGATGGGGCACATGGGCGATGCCTGGGACGTCGCCAATGCAGCGCTGTATCTCGCTTCCGACGAGTCGAGGTATGTCACCGGTCTAGAACTGGTGGTCGATGGCGGGATTACCTTGAAGGTGAGCTAGGTTTTTCCTCCTCATGGTGAGGAGCGCGGCAACGCCCGCGCGTCTCGAACCATGAGGCCCCGCTCCCGGCCTCATCCTTCGAGACGCAGCCAAGCGGCCGCTCCTCAGAGTCTGACTCAAAAGGCGATCAATAAATTCGGGCATTT
>JBGQCE010000346.1:0-4697 GCA_041495185.1 Bradyrhizobium sp. | reverse complement strand
ATCTCGATCAGCGGGACGCCGGTCATTTCTGGCTCGCAATTGCCGCTTCGATGCCGGCGTCGATGGTTTCGCGGTCGGTAATGCCGGCCGGATTCTGGCGCGTGGGGAGGAACTGGCGGAAATGCACCCAGCGCTCGCGGCTCACTCGTTCGAGGCGTTCGAGTTCGGCAAGCGGATCGCTGTGGTCGTCGACCCGCAGATCGAGATCAGACCATTCCTCATCGCCGTGGATCAGAAGCGCCGCCGACTGCCTGCCGCGCTTGTCGCCGCCTGCGGCTTCGCCTGATCGCATCGCCGCGATCAGGCGTTGCGCGAACGGCAGCTGTTCGTTCGCGACGTACGCTTTCGCCGTATCGTCAAGCACGCGGGCGCCCGCAAGCATATTGCCGGCAATGGAGAAACCGTTGCCCTCGAGGTGTCCGCACCAGTCGACGCATTCGCCGCCTGTGTGGGAAGCGATGCGGCCGCCGGCGTCCATGATGTGAAGCTGCCGGCTCTCGCGGCCGGCATCTGCGGCAATCAGGGTCTTGACGATGTCACGCGGCTTACGTCCTTCGCGCAGCAACCTCACACCGTCGATGCCGTAATACGGGTTGACCAGCGCCTGCGTTGCGATACCGCCAACGCGAGCGGCGATATGCGGCACGCGGGCGCCGACCGCGAAGAACCGCGTCGCGACGGCAATTCCGAACTGGCCGGTGGCGCTATCCCGGGCGATGATCGACCAAGTCATTTCAGCTCTTTCAAGCCATCTCAGCCTTTTATCGTCCGGCCGCGTAGCCCTGCATGCCGCGCGGGTTGGCGGCGGCGCGCCGGCGGCGGCCGACTTTCGAAGCGGCGGTCAGGCGGCCCTCCGACCAGTCGGGACCGGTCTCGACGATGTGACCGCGGCTCTTCAGCGTGTCGACGCTCGCCTTCGGCACGCGGTTCTCGACCACGAGCACGCCGGGCCGCGAGGTGCGTGGCCAGAACGAGATCGGGAAATGCTCCGAATGCCACGCCGGCGCGTCGATCGCTTCCTGCAGATTCATTTTGGCGTGGACATGCCGCAAGAAGAACTGCGTGGTCCATTGGTCCTGCTGATCGCCGCCGGGCGAACCCCAGGCCAGATACGGCTCGCCGTCGCGCAGCGCCATGGTCGGACTGAGCGTGGTGCGGGGGCGCTTGCCCGGGGCCAGCGCTGCCGGATGATTTTCCTCAAGCCAGAACATCTGCGCGCGGCTGCCGAGGCAGAAGCCGATTTCCGGGATAACCGGCGACGATTGCAGCCAGCCGCCGGACGGCGTTGCCGAGATCATGTTGCCGGCGGAATCGATAATGTCGAAATGCACGGTGTCGCCGCGCACCTCGCCGAAGCGGCCGACGGTGGGTTCGCCGGCGCCCATGGCGCCGACCGCCTCGCGGTTGCCCTCCTGACGGCGCAGCTTGACGACAGCGCCGAAGCCTTCGACCGAGCCGGGGACGAAATCGAGCGACGCCTTGTCGGAGATCAGCTTGCGGCGCTTATCATTGTAGGCGTCGGACAGCAGCGTCGCGATCGGGATTTCGGTGAATTTGGGATCGCCGTAGAATTTCTCGCGGTCGGCAAAGGCGAGCTTGGCGCATTCGATCTGCAGATGAATGAACTCAGGTCCCGCGGGGTCGAGTCCGTCAAGCTCGAACCCCTTCAACAGCGCGAGCTGCTGCAGCATGACAGGACCCTGGCTCCAGACCCCGGGCTTGCAGACGGTGTAGCGGCCATAATCGTAAGTCAGTGGCGCTTCGACGCTCGGCTGCCAGCGCGCCATGTCGTCGGCGCGGAGCACGCCGCGATGCGGCGAGCCGCTGACGTCCATGATGTCCTGGGTGCGGCAGAACTTGTCGATCGCCTCGGCCACGAAACCGTGCGACCAGGCCTTGCGCGCGCGTTCGATCTGCGCGATCCGGTCGGCGCCTGCGCTTTCGGCTTCCTTCAGGATGCGTGCATAGGTTTCCGAGAGCGTCTTGTTGGTGAAGAGCGTGCCGGGTTTTGGTACCTCATTGTTCGGCAGATAGACCGCGGCCGATGTGACCCAATGCTTCCGGAAAAGCTGCTCGACGGTCTTGATGGTCGCCGATGCACGTTCCACCAGCGGGTAGCCGTCACGGGCGTAGGCGATGGCGGGTTCAAGCACATCTCGCAGCCGCAGCGTGCCGTAGTCGCGCAGCAGCAGCATCCAGGATTCGAAAGTGCCGGGAACGCAGGCCGCCAGCAATCCGGTGCCAGGCACCATTTCCAGGCCCTCGCTTCGGTAATGCGCAATGGTCGCGCCCGAGGGAGCAGGGCCCTGGCCGCAAATCACCTCGGTGCGGCCGCGTTTGGTATCGTGCACGATGATCGGCACGTCGCCACCCGGCCCGTTCAAATGCGGCTCCACCACCTGCAGCGTAAACGCGGTGGCGACGCCGGCGTCGAACGCGTTGCCGCCTTTCTCCAAAGTGGCCATCCCGACCGCGGTGGCGATCCAGTGGGTGGAGGTCACGACCCCGAAGGTGCCTTCGATTTCCGGCCTGGTCGTAAACGGATCGGGATTGATGTTGCTCATGGGAATCCAAGGTTGTGCTGGTGCCGCGGGGCGGGCGCACTTGACCACAGCCGAGGCTGCCTGCCAACCGGCCTGGTGCACCGCCATGCTCCCAACCCTGTTATCACGCGGGGGCTGTGGCGTGCGCCGGATTATTGACGGCGTGGCAGGCAACGCCGTCGATCAGCGCCGGGGCCTGTCTGCGGCACAGGTCGAACACCAGCGGGCAGCGCGGGTTGAACGCGCAGCCGGGCGGCGGATCGATCGGGTTGGGAATTTCGCCCTTTACGGGAATCCGCTGGCGGCCGGACATCGCCAAATCCGGCACCGCGCCCAGCAGCATCTTGGTGTAGGGCATTCGCGGGTTATTGAACAGTTCGCGCGCTTGCGCGATCTCGACGATGCGGCCGAGATACATCACGCCGATGCGGTTTGCCATGTGCCGGACCACGGCAAGGTTATGGCTGATGAAGAGATAGGTGAGACCGAACTTGTCCTGCAGGTCGCGCATCAGATTGAGGATTTGCGCCTGCACGGAGACGTCGAGCGCCGAGGTCGGCTCGTCGCAGACGATGAACTCGGCTTCGGATGCGAGCGCACGCGCGATCGCGATCCTCTGCCGCTGCCCGCCGGAAAACTCGTGCGGATATTTCCAGCCATCGTCGGCGTGCAGGCCGACCAGATTCAACAGCTCGCCGACGCGTGCCTGGATGTTGCGCTCGCCCTGGATCAGATCGAAGGCGCGGATCGGTTCGGCGACGATGGCGTCGACCCGAAAGCGCGGGTTGAGGCTCGCATAGGGATCCTGGAAAACCATCTGGATGCGCCGGCGCAGACGCTGGCGCGCCTGCAATTGTCCGGCGTCGCTCATCGAAACGCCGTCGATCACCACTTCGCCTGAGGTCGGCGGCAATAGCCCGACGACCATCCGGGCGACGGTGGTCTTTCCCGAGCCGGATTCGCCGACCAGCGCGAAGGTTTCGCCCTTGGCGATGTCGAAGGTCACGCCGTCGACGGCTTTCAGAAATTCGAGGTGGCCGCCTTCCAGCACCCGGTTCAGCCACGGCTTCGACACATCGAACACGCGACGCAGATTTTTGACGTCGATAAAGGGCGCGGACGTCATGCCGCCGTATCCTTCGCGGCAGCGTCGTAGAGATGGCAGGCCACGGCTTGCGTGCCATGCCGGATCGGTTCCGGCCGGTCGATCCGGCAGCGATCGAACGCGAACGTGCAGCGCGGGTTGAACGAGCATCCCGGCGGGATCGCGGAAAGCCGCGGCATCGAGCCGGGAATTTGCACCAGGCGCGCGGCATCGCCGGCGAGCGTCGGGATCGCACCCATCAATCCCTTGGCATAGGGATGCAGCGGGTTCTGCACGACATCCTGCACCGGGCCGATTTCGGCGATCCGGCCTGAATACATCACGGCGACCCGGTCCGAGGTCTCGGCGATCACGCCCATGTCGTGGGTCACCAGCATCACGGCGGTGCCGTGATCGCGCCCGAGCCTCTTGATCAGCGAGATGATCTGGGCCTGTACGGAGACATCGAGCGCGGTCGTGGGTTCGTCGGCGATGATCAGTTCCGGTTCGGCGCAAATCGCAAGCGCGATCACGACGCGCTGGCGCATGCCGCCGGAAAATTCGTGCGGATAGGCATCGATGCGTTTTTCGGGTGCGGGAATGCCGACTTCGGCGAGCAGATCGATGGCGCGCTTGCGCGCACTGGATTCGGAAAGATTGAGATGGGTTCTGATGGTCTCGACCAGCTGATCGCCGATCCGGTACAGCGGGTTCAGGCTGGTGAGCGGGTCCTGAAAAATCATTCCGATCCGCTTTCCGCGGATCCGGCGCATCTCTTCCGGCGGCAGATCGTCGACCCGCATGCCCGACAGGTAAATCCCGCCGCCGGAAATGCGACCGGGCGGATCGATCAGGCCGATCACCGCAAGACCGGTGACGGATTTTCCGGCGCCGGATTCGCCGACCACGCCCAGCACTTCACCCTTGCCGATATCGAAGGAAATACCATCGATGGCGCGCAGCGAGCCGTGGCGGGAGACGAACTCCACCTGAAGGTTACGCACAGAGAGAACGGGTTCGGTCATGCGGTCGGATATTCGGGAATTGCGGCGCTTGCCATCATCGAAGCT
>JBGQCE010000345.1:0-4703 GCA_041495185.1 Bradyrhizobium sp. | reverse complement strand
GTGAACGCAGTTTCGCCAGCCTTGAGATCGTCATTGCGAGCGCAACGAAGCAATCCATAAAGCCACAAGGGAAGAATGGATTGCTTCGTCGCTTCGCTCCCTTGCGCAAACGCTTCGCGTTTGTCGCAGGCAATGACGACAAAGGCGAACCAGGTCAGGCTGTCAGATCACGATCTCCCGCATCACCCTCCGGCAATCCATCTCGTATTCGAGGTCGATCACCGGCGGCCGCGCAAAATGCCAGGTCAGGCCCGAGCGCGTGACGCCGCGGCGGACCAGTTCATCGGCAACGACGGGATGAAAGTCGTGCACGGTGTAGGCCTGCACCGCGGTGGTGTCCTTCCAGCCGAACCCGAACGCGCCGAGGCGGCTTTCCATCGATCCGACGGTGAACCTGACTTTTTCCCTCACGCCGTCCGGGCTGAGGTCGCGGTAGCGCACGGTTCGCTCGGGATAGCCTCCGCTCCCTTCGCGCGATTCGGCGCCGCCGGCGATGATGAATGTCGGCGTCGCCGCCTGGCTGGGCCGCGTGAAGGAGAATGCATAAAATGACGGCTCGGCCGGCGGATCGATCTCCGGGCAGACATTGCTGCGCGCCACCGGATTGATGGTCCCATCGAACAGGCCCCATTCCGCGAGCGTCTTGACGTAATGCTGGTTGAATCTCAGGAATCCGTCCTCGGTAAACGCCGCCGGTGAGCGCAGCTCGCAGGCGCAAAACGAGGTCAGCGGCCGACCTGCGGCCTGAATATATTTGGCGATCTGCGCAAAGCCTTCGGCCAATGACGGCATCCTGTCGAACCGCACGCGTTCGATCTCATAGCCGGGACCGGCCGCAGCCCCGCTCGAATACTGAAACACCGCCGGGATGAACCGATAATTGCCGGCCGGAAATTCGCGCGTCATGTCTCGCCTCTATTCGAGCTGTATGCGGACGCCCTTGGCGCCGTTGAGCAACCTTCTCAAGTGGAAGCCGGCCAGTGCATCGTCGGCGTGGAGACCAACCAGCGCGGCGAAGGCCGGCATCGCAGCCGCGTCCCCGGCTTCCAGCTTGGCGAAGGCCTCGCAATATTGCGTCGTCGCCAGCCCCTTGAAGGCCGCCGCCGTCAGCGGCTCGTAGGCGCGGAGCGGCTCGCTGCGCCCGCGCAGCACGAGATCGCCGACCGGACGCCCCTGAAAATTCTCGGTTGCTTCGGCGACCGTGGCGCTGACGCAAATGCGGGTGCCGAGAATCTTGTTGGCGGCCTCAAGCCGCGCCGCGGTGTTGATGGTATCGCCATAGGCGGTGTAGTCGAAGAAGCGGCTGCCTCCGAAATTGCCGACCAGTACCGGACCGGCGTGAACGCCGATGCGGGTAGCGCCGAAATTGACGTCTTTGGCCTTCCAGCGTTCGCGAAACTCAAAGGCCCAGGCATCGAGATCGTGCGCGCAGGCGATCGCACGCGTCGCGTAATCCGGCTGGTCTCCCGGCGCGTTGAAGAGAATATGGATTCCGTCACCGATGATCTTCGCGACCGTGCCTTCATGCGCGAACACGATCTCGGTCATTCCACCCATATATTCGTTGAGCAAGGTACCCAGCAGTTCGGGGACGATGGTTTCCACCAGCGAGGTGAAACTGGTTACGTCGGTGAAGATGGCCGCGACATCACGGCGATGCACTTCCATGCCGTTGCTATCGCTGTCTGCGGCGAGCCGGCTCGCGATCTGCGGCGAAAAATACCGCGACAGCGAGGCATGCGCGCGTTCGGCCTCGGCCTGGCGGCGGCGCGCATCGCGCATCATCTCGACATGACGGATGGTCTTGTCGATGGTCATTTCCAGATCGCCGAAATCGATCGGCTTGGTCAGGAAATCGAACGCGCCGCGGTTCATCGCGGTGCGTATATTGCTCATGTCGCCATAGGCGGAGACGATAATCGTCGATTTCTTGTCCTCGGCCTCCTGCAGCTTCTGCAGCAATGACAGGCCGTCCATCCGCGGCATATTGATGTCGGACACCACCATGTCGACATCGGGATTGTCCTCGATCGACTGCAGCGCCTCGATTCCGTCATGGGCGAACACAAACGCCACCACGCCATCGCGAATCTGCCGGCGGAATTTCTGCAGAACCAGAGCCTCGAGATCGGGCTCGTCATCGACGACGAGGATGGTTGCTGTCATGCGGCTTGCTCGAGCCTTGTATCGATTTCATGGCGCAACAGCGCAAAATCGATCGGCTTGGTCAAGAGACCCACCGCGCCGCGCTCGATCGCCTTGCGTCGCGTTTCGGCATCGCCGTAGGCGGTGATCATGATCACGGGAACGTCAGGCCGCTCCGCGCGCACCTTGGGCAACATCTCAAGCCCGCTCATACCGGGCATGTTAATGTCGGACAAAATCAGAATCAGCAACGGGTCCCTGATCTCGGCGGCCCGGACCAGCGCCGCAGGCGCCGAAGGAGCAAACTCCATCAGAAAGCGACCCGAGCGCAGATCGCGCCGGAATTGCTGGCGGAACAGGGCTTCAACATCGGGCTCGTCATCCACGACGAGTATGTAAACGCTCAATTTTTGCCTCCAGCCTATGCTTGTGCCGCCGCCGTTCGCGGCAGCGTAATAATGAACTCGGTGAATGCGCCCGGCTCGGTATCGACGTCGATCTTGCCGCCATGTTGTTTCACGACGATGTCGTGGCTCATCGACAGGCCAAGTCCGGTGCCCTCGCCGGCCGGTTTGGTGGTGAAAAAGGGATTGAACATCTTCTCCTTTACTTCCAGCGGGATTCCGGTGCCGTTGTCGCGGATGCGGATTTCGACCCTGTTGCCGAGGCTCCTTGTGGTCGCGCTCAGGGTCGGCTCGAAGCCCTCGTCGCCGACCTCCTTGCGCTTGGTGGCGGCGTAGAAGCCGTTTGAAATCAGATTGAGAAACACCCGCGTGATTTCCTGCGGGTAGAGGTCGATCATGCCGGCTTCGGGATCGAGGTCGCGCTTCAGGGTGATATTAAAGCCGGATTTCTCCGCCCGCGCGCCGTGATAGGCGAGATTGAGGCTTTCCTCGACGATCGCATTGATATCGGCAGGCCGGTGTTCGCCCGAGCCTTCGCGCGAATGCAACAGCATGTTTTTCACGATCGAATCGGCGCGCTTGCCGTGCTGCACCACCTTCTCGAGATTGCCTTTCAGCATCAGCGTGAGCTCGTCGATCTCTTCCCGTGTCTTGCCGTCGAGCGCGGCTAGCTTGAGCACGTCGTTCAGCTCGTCGACCAGTTCCGCCGAAAGCGCCGAGAAATTGTTGACGAAATTGAGCGGGTTCTTGATTTCGTGGGCGATGCCGGCGGTGAGCTGACCCAGCGAAGCGAGCTTCTCGGTCTGCACCAGGCGATCCTGCGCCATCCGCAATTCGTCGAGCGAGAGCGATAATTCCTTTGTGCGCTCCTGAACCTGGCCGAACAGCCGTGCATTCTCGATGGCGATAACGGCCTGGTCGGCGAAGGTCCGCACCAGCTCGATCTGTCGAGGCGAAAATGGCCCGGGCTCCGGCCTTGTCAGCGACAGCACGCCTTCAACCGCGCCGTCGCGCATCAACGGCACCGCGAGCGCCGCGCGAAACTCGCCGATTTCGGGCGCGGCACCGAAATCGTACTCGGGATCAAGCAGCACGTCCGGCAGATGCGCCGCCGTGCCGTCCATGAAGACGCGGCCTGTGAAGGTCTGGCGGCCCTTGCGGATCGGGTGGTCGTGCAGAAAATCGATCATAGCCGGCGGAATACCGGATTCCGCCTGCAGCCGCAGTTCGTCGCCTTCACGCAGGAAGATCACGCCGGAATTCGCGCCGCACAGCGCCTTGGCCGATTCAGTCAGCGTCGTCAGTACGGATTTCAGGTCGAATGCCGAGCGGCTGATGACTTTCAGCACATCGGCGGTCGCGGTCTGCTGCTGCAGCGATTCGCTCAAATCATCGGTGCGCAGACGCAGCTCCTTGAGCAGCCGCGTGTTCTCTATCGCGATGACGGCTTGCTTTGTGAAGTTCTCGACCAACGCAATCTGCTTGTCGGTAAATGGCCGAACCTCCTGACGATATATCGCAATTGTGCCGATCAGCTCGTCTTCCTTCAACATCGGCACGATGACGATTGTGCGAGCACCGGCAATATCGGCGATTCCGACAACAGCTGGATCGCCAGCAAGGTAAGCCAGGTTTTTCCGCACGTCGTGAATGTGCACGACCTGACCCGTCCTGGCGACGGTGCCGAGACCGCTCTCCGGATGGGCTTGGATCAAGTTCTCCCGCGAAGCTGCGAAAGCAGCCGGGACGTTGTAGAATGCAACGGCTTCGAACTTGTTCCCATCATACAGATTCATCGTGCCGAAATTCGCCCCGCAGATCCGCGTCGCGTTCTCCAGCATGCTCTGAAATACCGGTTCCAATTCACCCGGAGATGAGCTGATGACCTGCAACACTTCCGATGTCGCGGTTTGCTGCTCAAGCGACTCGCTCAACTCAGCCGTTCGCGATTCGACCTTCTTCTCCAGGTCGGTGTAGGATTCCTGCAGCCGCACGCCCATGTCGTTGAACTGGTTGGCGAGGCCCTCGAGTTCATCGCCGGTCTTGATCGAAATGCGCTGGGCGAAATCGCCGCCGCCGATGCGCTCGGCGCCCGCGCGCAAGGCCTGGATCGGGCCGACCATGCGCCGGGCCAGGAATACCCCCGCAAGCACC
>JBGQCE010000344.1:0-4742 GCA_041495185.1 Bradyrhizobium sp. | reverse complement strand
CACCACCATGTTCTGGTTTTTGGCGCGGCGACCGGCCCTGGCGCGCTCGGCTTCGGTGAAAATGCGGTCGAGAAAGCGGTCGCCATGACGCTCGATGACCTTGGCGACGCGCCGGATGTCGATCAGGTCGGAACCGATGCCGATAATCATGCCTTGCTCGCTTGATTAAGGCCGACAAGGTTCTTGCGGCCGCGATCCATCGCCGCCCGCATGGCGCGAACCGTCTCGCCGAGGCCTGTGAACAGCGCCTCCCCGATTAGGTAGTAGCCGATATTCAGTTCGACGATCTCAGGCAGGCCTGCGATCTTCTCCGCGGTGACATAATCGAGGCCGTGGCCGGCATGGACTTCGAGCCCGGCCGAGCGCGCAAGCGCGGCGCCTGCAACGATGCGCTGCCATTCCGCGTTCGCCTTCGCCGCATGTCCATCGACAACGGCGTCGCACCAGGCGCCGGTATGAATTTCGATTACCGGCGCGCGCAGCTTCGCCGCCATTTCAATCTGCCGCGGCTCGGCGGCGATGAACAGCGACACCCGGACCCCTGCATCGTTCAATCGCGCGATGAACGGCGCCAGTGCGTTGTGCTGTCCGACCACGTCAAGGCCGCCCTCAGTGGTGAGCTCCTCGCGGCGCTCGGGCACCAGGCATACCGCATGAGGCATGGTCGCCAGCGCGATACGCAACATGTCCTCGGTCGCCGCCATCTCGAAATTCAGCGGTTTTGAGATTTCGGCCTTCAGCCGCGCCATGTCCTCGTCGCGGATATGACGGCGATCCTCGCGCAGATGCGCGGTAATGCCGTCGGCGCCGGCCTCGATCGCGACCAGCGCCGCGCGCACCGGATCGGGATTGCGGCCCGCCCGCGCGTTGCGAAGGGTGGCGACGTGATCGACATTGACTCCGAGGCGCAGCGGAGGAATTGGCATGCAGGACTCGCGGGAAACTTAAGAGGTGAAGCTAACCATTGATGCGTTCGACCCGTGCGACGACGGCTTTGGCGCGCAACTGGGCGATAATAGCGCTGAGATGCTTCAGGTCATAGACCTCAAGATCGATGGTCAGTTCGGTGAAGTCGGGCGAGCGCCTGGACATGCTGATATTGTCGATATTGCCGTCATGTTCGGCGATCACGGTCGCCACCTGGGCGAGGCTGCCGGGCTCGTTGACGTTGTCGACCAGGATCCGCGCCGGAAAGCGCTGCGGCGTCGATTCGTCGACGTCCCAGCGCACGTCGAGCCAGCGCTCCGGCTCCTCCTCGAAATCTTTCAGCGCCGGCGACTGGATCGGGTAGATCGTGATGCCCTCTCCCGGCGAAACGATTCCGACGATGCGGTCGCCCGGCACCGCGCCGCCGTTCGGCGCGAACTTGACCGGCAAATCGGAATTGATGCCGCGCACCGGTATCGCCGACGGGCTGCGCGAGGGATCGGGCGGCGATTTCAGCTTCAGTTTGACCGCGAGGCTCTTCTTCGCGCCATAGCGCGCGACCCGCTCTTCCTTGTAGTCGGGATACATCGCGCGCGCGACGTCGGAGGCCTTCATCTCGCCGCGCCCGACCGCCGCCATCACGTCGTCGATCGAGGCGCGCGCCAGCCGTGGCAGCGCGCCCTTGAGCTTGTCGTCGGCGTATTCGATCTTTGCGCGCACGAACAGCCGTTCGACGATGCGGCGGCCGAGGCCGGCATATTGATCGCGCACCGCAGTGCGGGTCGCGCGCCGGATCGCCGCCCGTGCCTTGCCGGTGACGGCGAGCGATTCCCACGCCGATGGTGGCGCCGACTGGGCCTCCGAGGTCAGCACCTCCACCTCGTCGCCGTTCTGCAGTTCGGACGACAGCGGCGCGAACTTGCCGTTGATCTTGCAGCCAACCGCGCTGTTGCCGACGTCGGTATGCACGGCATAGGCGAAATCGATCACATTGGCCTGACGCGGCAGCGCGATCAGCTTTCCCTTGGGCGTAAAGCAGAACACCTGATCGTGGAACAGCTCTAACTTGGTATGCTCCAGAAACTCTTCCGGATTGGCGCTATCCGACAGGATCGCGATGGTATGGCGCAGCCAGGCAAAGGCGTTGGATTCGCGCTTCAACAGTTCGGTCGGCGAACCGACGCCATCCTTGTAGAAGGCGTGCGCGGCGATGCCGAATTCCGCGATCTGGTCCATTTCCTCGGTGCGGATCTGCAGTTCGACGCGCTGGTTGCCGGGACCGATCACGGTGGTGTGGATCGAACGATAGTCGTTCTGCTTCGGCGTCGAGATGTAGTCCTTGAACCGGCCAGGCACCACCGGCCAGGTGGTGTGGACGACGCCGAGCGCGCGGTAGCAGGCTTCGACGTCGTCCATCACGACGCGGAATCCGAATATATCGGACAACTGTTCGAAGCCGACCGACTTGCGTTCCATTTTGGTCCAGATCGAAAACGGCTGCTTGCGCCGGCCGTAGACATGCGCCGCCACTCCGTTCTTTTGCAGATTTTTGGAGAGCTGGCTCTCGATTTCACCGATCAGGTTGCGGTTGCGCTCGGCCAGCGAATCCAACCGCTGCATCACGACAGCATAGGCTTCGGGATCGAGCGTGCGGAACGAAAGGTCCTCGAGTTCTTCCCGCATCTCCTGCATGCCCATGCGGCCAGCCAGCGGCGCATAGATGTCGAGCGTCTCCTCGGCGATCCGGCGGCGCGAAGCCGGCGGCACGAATTCCAGCGTGCGCATGTTGTGCAGACGGTCGGCGAGCTTGATCAGGAGAACGCGGACGTCGTCTGCGATCGCCAACAGCAGCTTGCGCAGGTTCTCGGCCTGCTTGGCCTCGCGTGACACCAGCTCCAGCCGCTTCAGCTTGGTGAGACCTTCCACCAGCGCGCCGATCTCGTGCCCGAAGACGCTGTCGATTTCGCCGCGGGTGGCCTCGGTATCCTCGATGGTGTCGTGGAGCAGCGCCGCGACGATGGTGGCGTCGTCGAGCTTGAGATCGGTGAGGATGGCGGCGACTTCAAGCGGGTGCGAGAAATAGGGATCGCCGGATGCGCGGGTCTGCGCGCCGTGCGCCTTCATGGCGTAGACATAGGCGCGGTTCAGCAGATCTTCGTTCGTGTCCGGGTTGTACAATCTGACACGCTCAACCAGATCGTATTGCCGCATCATCCGCGAGCGCGGCGACTTGGCCGGCGCACGCGACGAAGGCACTACCGCGACCGAATCGGTCGCGGCCTGCATCTGTCCCGAGCTGCGGCGCCAATACGCCATCGGATCATGCCCTCACATGCGGGCCTCGAAGGCGGCCCGCTTCACGTATAATTGCTGGTACCTTCCCGAGCGAAGCAGCACCCTTCCGGGCCGCGGAAACACCCGATTTTGCACATCAGAGTGCAGTCTAACGCCAAACCGGCGATCCTTCGATCAAATCGAAGGCAGCCTTCGCGGAGTTTAGACCGTGCCCGTTGTGACCGCATGGAACCATGAAAACGTCAACAAAAGCAAAGGCCCGGACAAATGTCCGGGCCTTTGGTAAATTGGATGGGCTCGGGACGCCCCGGGGCCGCAATTTTAGCGGCTCACTCGTCCTCTTCGGGCTGCTCTTCCGGAGGCGCCAGGCCCTCGAGGCCCTTCAGAAGCTCCTCCTCGGTCATGCGTTCGACCGCGACCTCGGTATCGTCGGCATCGACGCTGGCGCCAGCCGATCCGATCAAGGGCACCGTATCGGGCTCCGGCTCGTCCACTTCGACGAATTTCTGCAGCGAATGAACCAGTTCTTCCCGCAAGTCCTCGGGGGAAATCGTTGAATCCGCGATTTCACGCAGCGATACAACCGGGTTTTTGTCGTTGTCGCGATCGATCGTGAGCTGTGAGCCGGACGAGATCATGCGGGCGCGATGCGCCGCCAACAGGACCAGGTCGAACCGGTTGTCGACCTTATCAATGCAATCTTCTACGGTGACGCGCGCCATCGACTGTCGCTCCGTTAAATGGGGCCGGATATGATGATTATTCGCGGTAGTTATAGGGCCTAAGGACGTTTCGCAAGACTAATTTGTGATTTGGCCTTCCCATTTGGCTCTGGTAACCCCTTGTCGGGGCCAGAAGGCCGCAGCGTCCAGGCATCAGTCTGATGCCGTCTAGGACAAGAAATCGCTTCATTGCATCGTTATAAAGATTGGTCTTTTCGCCCCTGCCCCACCACAATTTATGGTGGTATTTGTCGGGGTCAGATTCGCCGAACTTTAGGCAGCAAATCCCGGAAACGCGCGGTCGGTTGCCGCCGCGCCCAAACGTTAACAACCACGTGAGAACCCTTTGATGTCGCCTGCTTCCAACAAAATCGCCCTGTTTATCGATGGCGCCAACCTCTATGCAACCGCCAAGACACTCGGTTTTGACATCGACTACAAACGCCTGCTCAAGGAATTCCAGAGTCGCGGCACGCTAGTGCGCGCGTTCTACTACACCGCGATCATTGAGGATCAGGAATATTCCTCGATCCGCCCCCTGATCGACTGGCTCGATTACAACGGCTACACCGTCGTCACCAAGGCGACCAAGGAATTCATCGACGCCAGCGGCCGCCGCAAGGTCAAGGGCAATATGGATATCGAACTCGCGGTCGATGCGATGGAGCTCGCCGAGCATGTCGACCAGATCGTGCTGTTCTCCGGCGACGGCGATTTCCGCTCGCTGGTCGAAGCGGTGCAGCGCCGCGGCGTACGGGTCACCGTGGTCTCGACCATTTCCAGCCAGCCGCCGATGAT
>JBGQCE010000343.1:0-4747 GCA_041495185.1 Bradyrhizobium sp. | reverse complement strand
GGCTTGTCACGTTGATGGCGTCGTTGGGCTGGGGCTCAGGCGTGAAGGTCTGGATCGCGAGCTTTGCCGCCGCCAGCGACTGGGCGTCGAGCCGCTTGGCGATATCGTCGCGCTTGCGCGCGGAGTCCGCGTCGCCCTGCGCCGCCGCCAGGCTGAACCATTTGAAGGATTCGGCGAGGTTCTGTTCGACGCCGATGCCGCGGGCATAGAGAATGCCGAGGTTGTACTGGCTGTCGGCGACGCCGCGATCGGCCGCTTTCCGGAACCATTGCGAGGCGTTCTTGTAGTTGGCGCCTTTGCCGCCGCCGTCGGCGTCAAGCACGGCCAGATTATGCATCGCCTTGGCGTTTCCGCGTTCGGCCGCCCGCAGATAATAGCGCCGCGCGATGTCGACGTCCTTTGTCACGCTCAGGCCCTTCTCGTAGAGGGTCCCGAGCCGGAAGATCGCCGGCACGACGCCGGCTTGCGCGGCGCGGTCATACCATTTCGCGGCCTCGTCGAAATTCGTTGCGACGCCTTTGCCCTCCGCGAAGCGTAAGCCGACCTCATAGGCAGCGGTTGCATCGCCCTTCAGCGCGGCCGCGCGCAGCACCGGTCCGCCGATCCCGTCGGGTAACCTTTCGGTCGGCGGGACCTGGACCATGCCGAGCCTGTGACCCGTCTGCGCCGGCTGCACGGCCGGAATCGTGCCGGTGATATCGCTTGACGATATCGGCGAGGCGGGGGGCATGGCGGAAATCTGCGGGATCGCGACCGACACGGCGCTGTCGGAAACACCCGGTGCGGCGTTATTGAACGATTGCCGGCCGATCGGTGTCGGCGAGGTCATCGAAGGTGTCGCCGCATCCGGCATTGCCGGCTTGGCGCCGTCATCGCCGGGGGACTGCGCCGCAGGCGCCTGCTCGCTCGAATTCTCCATCGCAGGCATCGGCGGCGGGCTGCCGCTGTCGAGCAGCGTCATCGCCATCTTGAACGTGCCGAGCACGATGATGACCACGCTCGCGCCGACCAGCAGCGAGCGGATCTTGGAGGTGATCGTCGAGGGTTCGCCAGCCTTGTCGCCGGCAGCGGCCTTGAGCGGGCTCGAGCGGGTGGCCTTGTCGTTAGCCGGCGCGGCCGCGGCGGCCTGGGCGGCACGGCGCGCGGCGGCAATGAAATTCGAGGTACTGACCGGGCCAGGTGGACTTGCTGGAATTTCGCTGATCGCGCTTTCGGAAGCGGCAATGCGTTCCGACGGCGAAGCTGCGCGCCCGGTCGGCCGTGTGCCGGGTTCGAGCGGGTGATCGTGCGGCAGCTCCGGCTCGATTGTGACGCCGGGAAACGCTGTGTGCGGCTCCAGAATTTCGCTGATGGCTCTGGGCGCGACAACCGGCATCGTTGCCTGTGCGGCGTGGAATTCCCGAGGAGCTGCAGCGAAATATTCCTGTGCCGCAGCGGGATTCGGCAATTCAGGCTTCGGTTGCGGCGCCATCGCGACGGGGGACGCGTCGGCCTGCGGCGGAGCGGACTGAGGCGCTGACGGCATTTCCGGCGGCGGTGCAACCGGCTGGACGCGAACCGCGCGCAGATCGCCTTCGATCATCGCCAGCCGATCCACCACATGACCGAGCGTGTTGTGAACGGTTTCGAGGGAATCCTGGGTGTGGCGGTCGGTTTCCGACTGATTGAAGCGGATGTCGGAAAATTCACGCTTGACGATGTCGATCAGGCCGCTGTCGGCCGGCTCGGCCGCGCTGCGGCTGCTCCCGGCAAGCGCAGCAAAGTTCGCCTGCTGGGTTTCAAGATGGCGCAGAATGTCCTGCAGCCCGTCCTCGACTCGTCCGAGATTGCCGGCGCTGTCGGCCGGCTCGGCCGCGCTGCGACCGCTCCCGGCGAGCGCAGCAAGGTTCGCCTGCTGGGTTTCGAGATGGCGCAGAATGTCCTGCAGCCCGTCCTCGACCCGTCCGAGATTGCCGGCGCGGTGATCGGCGGACGCCTCCAGGCGTTCGAGCAGATAGGAAACGCGCTGTTCGAGATGGGCGAAAGCGGACGCGCTGTCGTTGCCGACCGGGATGCGGTCGAGGCGGTCGGACAATGCCTGCAGCGCGCGCTCGATCTGCTCGGAGCTTTCGCTTGCCCCCGTCCGTTCGCGGTGTTCCAGCGTCGAGGTTAGCGCCGCGATGCGCTGTTCGAGGATCGCGAACGAATCGCCGTTGCCCGCGGAACGGGTGAGTTGATCGACCTTGGACGACAGCATGTGGACGTCGTCGCTGAGCCGGGCCAGCGCGTCGTTGGACGCGACATTGGAGACGATCGCGCGCAGCGCTGCGATCGCGCCTTCCAGTTGCTGGACCGTGCCGGGGTCGTCGTTGGAGCGCAAAATCAGATCGAGCTTGGCGCCGAGATTGCGGATCGCCTCGTCATAGCCGGCCAGTTGTTCGGCAGGTGTCAGCGAGCGCAGCACTTCGCGAATTTCGCCGAGCGCGTGTTCGATGCCGGCCAGCGCCTGGGCGTCGATGCCGCTCTGGCGGGTGTCATCGATGCGGCGGGACAGCGAGCGGATTTCGCTTTCGATCGATTCGATCGCCCGTCGCGGCATTGCCTCGGTAATGGCGTGGCGAATCTCCGAGAGTTCGCTGCGGAACCCTGCGATCGATTGCTCGATCCCGTCGGGGCGCTGCAACGCTTCGATCTGGCTCGTGATCTTGAAGAGATGGCGCTCGAGCGTGGAAAAATCCGGGCCTGCCGGCATCGCGGGCGCCACCGGCGGCGCAGCCCGTGGCGGCATCGGCCGCGGCGCCGAATTATCAAGTTCACTCTGGCGCGCAGCGACTTCTGCGATCGCGAAGTCGAGCGACGCCGGGCTGAGCGGCGGGGAGGGACGATAGACTTGCGCTGCCGCGCGCTCGACCATTTCGCCCTTGCGTTGGGAATCCTGAAGCTGGGCCTGTCTCGCCGGCTGCGGATTAGAGATCTGCGACAGCCGCGCGTCGAGACGCGAGATGGCGTCGTTCAATTGCCGGGCGACGCCCTGTTCGCCGCGCACCGGCTCGCCACGGGGCGCGTCATTGCGCGGCGCAGGCCGCGAGATCTGCTCGATCTGGCGGGTGATCGAATCCAGCCGCTGGTGAATATCGGCGACGTCCCGGGTTTCCTGGCTCGGCGCCATGAAGCGTTGATCGGGGGTGCTGCGAAAATTGGGAGGGGCGGTATCGCCGATGGTGGAATTGAGCCAGTCGCTCAGCGACATGCCGGCACGGCGCGCGGCGGCCTCGGCCCTCTCGCGGACGGATGGATCGATGTCTTCGAGACTCCACGATACGCGCGAATTCATGCTTTCGTCCGGTTCAAGACTTCGGCGCTCCACCTGCGCCTTCAGCCTCCCCGCGCGTCCCTGGTGTAGAGACAATCGAATTCCGCGCAGGTCGTCTGCCTCTGGCATCGACTTTTTCGTGTTACGGTAAATAACGGGTTAAGGATTCGGTTCGTTGGCCCCGAAAGTTGCCCCAGGCCTCGAAAATTGACCGGGGCGGATTCGCGGGCAGCCGCGAGCCCGCCGGTCACGTTGTCGCAATGGCTGCCGTGACAGCTGCCGTGGGCTTCCGGAACCGGATAGGGTCCGTTTCTGGAACTGAGCGATTGCTGCGCTGCAATATCTCCCTTAAACGAGGCCGCCAGGCTAGTGCGGTGGATTTGAAGTTCCTATGAATTGGCCGCGCGCTCGTCTAGGAACTTCAAATCCAAAACCGCACTAGAATCAAAATTTTGTAGTGTCCCTTTGCTTCCGAAGTTCGCATCAGAGGTGCCGCGACGACTAGCGAACTTCGGAATCGGGATACTACCGAGAGGACACCATGCCGATCTACAAAGCCCCCTTGGAAGACGTCAGTTTCCTGCTCAACGACGTGTTTCAGATCGACCGCTACGACAATCTTCCCGGCTTTACCGACGCGTCCGCCGATGTGCGGGAGGCGATTTTGTCCGAGGCGGCCAAACTCAGCGAAGAGGTGTTGCAGCCGCTTAATCGCGTCGGCGATCTCGAGGGTTGCACCCGGCATGACGACGGCCGGGTGACCACCCCGAAAGGCTTCAAGGAAGCGTTCAAGCAGGTCGCCGAAGGCGGCTGGCTCGGCCTGTCGGCGCCAGCCGAATATGGCGGGCAGGGGCTGCCGGTCACGCTGAGCCAGGCCGTCACCGAATTCCAGTCTTCGGCGAATATGGCGTTTTCGATGTATGGCGGTCTGACCATGGGGGCGACAGCGGCGCTGATCGTGCACGGCAAGCCGGAACAGAAGAAGATGTTCGTGCCGAAGATGGTGGCAGGACAATGGACCGGCACCATGAACCTCACCGAGCCGCAATGCGGCACCGATCTCGGCCTGCTGCGCACCAAGGCCGTCAAGCAGGCCGATGGCAGCTACAAGATCACCGGCACCAAGATCTTCATCTCCGCCGGCGAGCACGACCTCGCGGAAAACATCATCCATCTGGTGCTGGCGCGAATCGAGGGCGCGCCTAGCGGCATCAAGGGCGTGTCGCTGTTCGTCGTGCCGAAGATCCTGGTCAATGCCGATGGCTCGCTCGGCGCGCGCAACGGCGTCACCTGCGGCTCGATCGAACACAAGATGGGCATTCACGGCAATTCCACCTGCGTGATGAATTACGACAGCGCTACCGGCTGGCTGATCGGCGAGGAAAACAAGGGCATGCAGGGCATGTTTGTGATGATGAACGAGGCGCGGCTCGGCGTCGCGGTGCAGGGACTGGC
>JBGQCE010000342.1:0-4748 GCA_041495185.1 Bradyrhizobium sp. | reverse complement strand
TTGCCGGCGTCCATCATGAAAGGCCCCTCGCCGCGACGGCCTTCCATCGACATCATCTCGGTGCCGCCGGCGACAACCAGATCCTCCGAGCCCGCCATGATCGAGGCTGCCGCCATGTTCACGGCTGTGATGCCCGAACCGCAGAAGCGGTCAAGCGTCACGCCGCTGGCGCGGAAATCATAGCCGGCATCCAGCGCCGACATCCGGCCGAGATCGCCGCTCTGCGTCCCACGCTGGGAACTGGTGCCCCAGACGATGTCGTCGACATCAGCGGTGTCGATGCCGGTGCGATCGGCCAGCGCCCGCAATACCGTCGCGCCGAGCTGCTGTGGGTGAATGCCCGATAGCGCACCCTTGCCGGCCTTGCCAATGCCGCGCGGCGTTCTGCAGGCGTCGATGATCAGCGCGTCAACCATGGTATTTCCCCTCGGATAATTGTTGCCGGCATTTGGAGCCGATCGAATTTCAAAGTCAATTCGTCCGGACACAGCAACTGGAGGAATCCGTTAGCGTTCGGCGAATGCTTTCTCGACCACGAACTGACCGGGCTCGCCATGATTGCCTTCGACAAAACCCTTAGCCGACAACAGCGCACGCGTGTCATGAACCAGCGCGGGACTACCGCAGATCATGACCCGATCATGTTCGGCTTCAAGCGGCGCAACACCGGCATCGCTGAACAGCTTGCCCGAACTCATCAGGTCCGTGATCCGGCCGCGATTGCGGAACGGGTCGCGCGTCACCGTCGGATAATAGATCAACTGGTCGCGTACCAGTTCGCCGATCAAATCGTCGTTCGGCAGTTTTTCCGTGATCATCTCGCCATAGGCGAGTTCGGCGACGCGGCGGCAGCCGTGCAGCAACACCACCTTTTCGAAGCGGTCGTAAGTCTCGGGGTCCTTGATGACACTCAGGAACGGCGCGAGCCCGGTGCCGGTGCCTATCAGATACAGGTTACGTCCGTCCTCCAGATTATCGATCACCAGGGTGCCGGTTGCCTTGCGGCTGACGATGATTTCGTCACCTTGCTTCAGATGCTGGAGACGCGAGGTCAGCGGACCGTCAGGCACCTTGATCGAAAAGAATTCAAGCCGGTCCTCGTAATTGGCGCTGGCGACGCTGTAGGCGCGCAACAGCGGCCTTTCGCCGACCTTCAGACCGATCATCGTGAATTCGCCGTTGCGAAAACGAAACGACGGATCGCGGGTCGTGGTGAAGCTGAACAAGGTGTCGGTCCAGTGATGGACGCTGAGAACGCTTTCCAGATTGAAATGGCTCATGACGCTTGATCCGGTAGAGACGACGACGGCGCGGATTTTCGAAGTTGTGCCGGCTAATTCATTTGCATACATTCATTCGTATACGAATGAATAATCCAGCTTGATCCCGCCGTCAAGCCGCGCGCAAGATGCGTTGCGGAACCGCGAAGGCATTGAACAAAAAGGACAAACCCATGGCCCACGACGAACCCCAGGCAACCGGCGCCACCAAGCTGGTGATCCGCAATATCGGGCTGGTGCTCTCGGGCGCCATGGAGAAGCCGATCCTCGATGCCGATACGATTCTGGCGGAGAACGGCAAGATCACGGGAATCGGACGCGCCAAGGATATCAACGCCGAAGGCGCCACCACCATCGTCGATGCCAACGGTACGACCGTCGCGCCAGGGCTGATCGACAGCCATGTTCATCCCGTCGCCGGCGACTGGACACCGCGGCAAAACCAGACCGGCTGGATCGACAGCTATCTGCATGGCGGCGTCACCACCATGATTTCAGCGGGCGAAGTCCACATGCCCGGACGGCCGCGCGACGTCGTCGGCCTCAAGGCGATGGCGATTTTTGCGCAGCGCGCGTTCTGGACCCTTCGCCCCGGCGGCGTGAAGATTCATGCCGGCGCCCCCGTCATCGAAAACGAGATGGTCGAGGACGACTTCAAGGAACTAGCCGCGGCCGGCGTCAAGCTGCTCGGCGAGGTCGGCCTCGGCGGCGTCAAGGATGGGCCCACCGCGCGCAAGATGGTGGGATGGGCGCGCAAATACGGCATCCAAAGCACCATCCACACCGGCGGACCTTCAATTCCCGGCTCCGGCCTGATCGACAAGGACGTGGTGCTGGAAGCCGACACCGACGTGGTCGGCCACATCAATGGCGGCCATACTGCCCTGCCCGATGACCAGATCCGCTGCATTTGCGAGGGCTGCAAGCGCGGCCTCGAACTGGTCCATAACGGCAATGAGCGCTCGGCGCTCTACACCTTGCGGATCGCGCGCGAGATGGGCGATCTCAGCCGCGTGATCCTCGGCACCGATTCGCCGGCCGGCTCCGGCGTGCAGCCGCTGGGCATCCTGCGCATGGTGTCGCTATTGTCATCGCTCGGCGAGTTGCCGGCGGAAATCGCATTCTGCCTCGCGACCGGCAACACCGCGCGCATGCGTGTGCTGGATTGTGGGATCATCGAGATCGGCCGGGCAGCCGATTTCGTCATCATGGACAAGGCGCAGCATTCGCCGGGCAAGAATATTTTGGACAGCGTTCAGCTCGGCGACTTGCCCGGCATCGGCATGACGATCATCGACGGCATCGTTCGCACCCAGCGCAGCCGCAACACCCCGCCGGCAACTAAGGTGCCTGTCATCGTCGGGCACTGACCCGTCTGGCGCCTTTATGATGATTTCGTCCAGAACGGAATTAACATCGACACCCGCTCGCGGTAGCGCCGGTAGTCGTCGCCGAATGTTGCGATTAGATCGCGCTCCTCCAATAAAGTGCCAATGATGATGTAACCGGTCGTCATGATGGAGAAGAGCAGATGTCCCATCGTCATGATTGGCGTGGCCCAGAACGCGATGAGAAAGCCGACATAGATCGGATGGCGCACCACTTTGTAGAAGAACGGCGTTACGAATTTAGGCGCGGGCACCGTCCGTCCCGTGAGATTGTTCGTAACTTGTTGCAATCCGAACAATTCAAAATGATTGATCAGGAAAGTGCCGAGCAGAACGATCAACCAGCCGACGAGCGATAAACCCAGGAGAGCCTGCGCAAGACCTTGGTTCGTAACTTGCCAGACAACCGCCGGAATCGCACGCCACTGCCAGTACATCAGAATGAGCACCAAACTCGACACCAGCACATAGGTGTTGCGCTCAACAGATGCGGGCACAAATTGCGCCGACCATTGTTTGAATTCTTTTCTGGCCATAACGCTGTGCTGGATAGCAAACAGTCCCAGCAAGAGCAAATCGACAATCAACGCTTCGCTCATCGGCGCGAACGGCCCGCTGTCAATCGTCTTGGGCACGGCTATGCCGGTCACAAAACCGATGGCGTAGAGGAAGCTGCCAAGAAATACCAGATAAGCTACGAGCCCGTACAAGAATGCGATAAATTTTCCCATTATGTCCCCCTGTATCTGAAACGTAGAAGGCTGGGATGTAATTCACCCCACAGCTCCCGACATCAGCGGTATCATGCCTGCGGATTGCTTGGAAGCCGGACGCGAAATCCGGGGGGCGATCTGGCCATTGGCATTTGGCAGCACTGCTCCCATCGGCTGGTGCTGATTTAAAAAAACATCGTCAGCAAGGGCGTTTGTCTGCATTGATGCAGTGCAGTGCGCCGCTCCTCCACCGGCAAGTGGGCGCTATGAGCGTGAAGGTGTTGTTTCAGTCTATGCAGAGACCGCGATGTCGCTCATAGCACTTAGCTGACGTCAGTATTTCGGCGCATGTCCGCTCCGCGCCAAAGCCGGACATTCCCGAACGCCGGTTCTTGATCTATAGCAACCAGATGCTGATCACCTCTTCAAACCACCGGGACGCGCTTGGCGGCCACCGCCGCCGGTGAAATGACGTCGATATCGAGAGGTACGCGCCACCGTTCCGTATAGCGCACCTGCGGCGCCGCGTTGCTGGCCGGCGCACCTTCCAGAACAAAGCCATCGAAGCCGCCGCTCATGACCTCGTTGCATTTCTGCACATAGACGGGGAAGCCGCCGATATACGGCATGAACACACGCGGCCGGCCGGCTATGTTGGTGCCGACGTACCAGGAACTGCAGGTCGACCGCAACGAGACCGTCGATACGTCGTTGACGTGCTCGACCCAGGCGTTCTCATCTTCGAGGGTCGGTTCGATGGAGGTTGCTCCGACATCCCGCATGTGGCCCATGCAGTCCACCAGCCAATCGACATGCTGTTCGATCGCCTGGATCATGCTTGCCAGGACCGAAGGACTGCCGGGGCCGGTGATCATGAACAGATTGGGGAAGCCCGCCGATGCTATCCCGAGATAGGCACGAGGACCCGCCCGCCATTTCTCTGAAAGCGTCAGGCCATTGCGGCCGGTAATCCTGATCTTGTCGAACGACCCCGTCATTGCGGCAAAGCCTGTGGCGCACACGACGGCATCGAGCGGGTACTCGACACCGTCGACCTCGATGCCATCAGCCGTGAAGCGTTCGATCGGCGTCCGGGAGACGTCGACCAGCTTTACGTGCGGCATATTATACGTCTCGAAATAACCGGTATCGACACAGAGCCGCTTGCAGCCGAAGACGTTGTCCGGACACAGCAGGTCGGCCGTGACCGGATCCTTCACGATGCCGCGGATCTTGCGGCGGGCGAAGTCGGCGATGGTGTCGTTGGCGGGTTTTTCGAACAACAGATCCCCGTAAGCACCGAGAAAGGGCAAGCCGCCGCGTGCCCAGGCTTCCTCGTACTGCTTTTCGCGGTCCTCCAGGCTCGC
>JBGQCE010000341.1:0-4750 GCA_041495185.1 Bradyrhizobium sp. | reverse complement strand
ACCCCGCGCTCGATAGCACGGTGGTGGATGGCGCGCGCGCCATTCTTCCCTCGCCCGGCGCCGCGCAATGGCTGTTCGACGAAGTAGCGGTCGATATTCCCTTCGAGGGCCAGATTCCCTTCGAAGGCCACGACCTCCGCGCGATCGAAATCCGCCTGCGTGAGGCCCGCGGCGATCTGCCGATCGACGTTGTGGTGCAGCCTCAGGCATTGCGGCGCAAGAAACTTTTTCTGGCCGACATGGATTCCACCATGATCGGCCAGGAATGCATCGACGAACTGGCTGATTTTGCCGGCCTGAGAGCGCATGTCGCTGGGATCACCGAGCGCGCGATGCGCGGCGAAATCGAGTTCGAGCCGGCACTGCGCGAGCGCGTCGCGCTGTTGAAGGGCTTAGCCGTAAGCGTGGTCGATGAAGTCCTGGCCAAGCGCATCAAGCCTACGCCTGGAGGCCGCGAACTGGTCGCGACCATGCGCGCCCACGGCGCCTGGACTTGCCTGATCTCCGGAGGTTTCACGCTGTTCACCAACGCGGTCGCGGCCTGGATCGGGTTTCAGGAAAACCGCGCCAATGAATTGCTGGTCCAGGACGGCAAGCTGACCGGCGAAGTCGCCGAACCGGTGCTGGGCCGCGCCGCAAAGCTCGCAACGCTGGTCGAGCTGCGCGAATCCTTCGATCTCGACGACATCGACACCTTGGTGGTCGGCGACGGCGCCAACGATCTCGGCATGATCCAGAGCGCCGGCCTCGGCGTCGCCTACCACGCCAAGCCGGCGGTTGTCGCCGCGGCCGCGGCGCGGATCGACCACGGCGATCTCACCGCATTGCTCTATGCGCAGGGCTACCGGCGGGATGAGTTTGTGGGGGGATAGCCTCAATGCCGACCATCCTGCGCTGGGGACCGTATCGCGCCTTCTTCTATTCGAACGAGCGCGGCGAGCCGCCGCATATCCACGTTCGGGCCGGAGATTTCGAAGCCAAGTTCTGGCTGCACGACCTCTCGGTCGCGGTCAATGCGGGATTTCCCGCCCATGAAATTGGCGCTATTTATCCGCCACCTGAGATCGCAGCGCGATGTCCTCGAAGGCAAATGGTATGAGCACTTTGGAAATTGATGTCGGCGATATCCGGCCGGTCTCGGTTGCCTTCACCGCTGATGAGCTGGTGGTGACGCTGGCGGATGGCCGCAGGATCGCGACCCCGCTGGCGTGGTATCCGCGGCTACGGGACGCCGGCGCAGCGGCGCGCGGACGCTTTGAGCTTATGCCGATGGGCATTCACTGGCCTGAACTTGACGAAGACTTAGGTATTGCCGGGATGCTGCGGGGCCGCCCGGCCGCTTGAGGCTCCGCAACGAATGCTGTCACATCTTTATGTGTCGCCCCCACGAAAGCGGGGACGACATATTCGTTTGGAGCAGCCAGCGTTGGCTCGTCGGCTCCTACGGCGCCCTACTGCACGCTCAGCGCCACAAACCGCAGCTCGCCGTCGGCATTGGACACCAGCAGCAGCACCGATTTCTTGCCGTCCTTTTTCAGTTGATCGACGCGCTTCTTGACGTCGGCGGCGTTGCTGACCGCCTCCTGCGCCACCTCGACGATCACCTCGCCGGCGCTGAGGCGCTTTTCGGCGGCGTCGGAGGCGCCATCGACATTGGTGATGATAACGCCCTTGACGCTGTCCTTGATCTTGTAGCGGCTGCGCAAATCCTTGCTCAGCGTGGCGAGATCGAGGCCGAGCGCCTTTTGCGTCACCGGCTTTTCGGCGGGCTCTTCTTTCGTCTTGGCCGAGGCCGGAACCGCCTTGTCGGTATCCTCGAGGCGGCCGAGCGTCACTTTTCGGGTTTCTTCCTGACCCTTGCGGATGATGACGACATCGACCTCCTTGCCGACAGCGGTGTCCGCCACGACCCGCGACAGATCCTTCGGCTCCTTGATGTCCTTGCCGTCGAACTTGACCACGACGTCGCCGGGCTCGATCCCGGCCGGCTTCGCCGGGCCCTTGTCCTCGACGCCGGCGATCAGGGCGCCGCGCGCGGGTTTGATGTTGAGGCTTTCGGCGATCTCGTCGGTAACGGACTGGATGCGGACGCCGAGCCAGCCGCGGCGCAGCTCGCCGAACTGCCTGAGCTGATCGACCACGCCGGCAACCGTCTTCGAAGGCACCGCAAAACCGATGCCGATCGAGCCGCCGGTCGGCGAGATGATCAGCGTATTGACGCCGACGACTTCGCCATCGAGATTGAACAGCGGCCCGCCGGAATTGCCCCGGTTGATGGCGGCGTCGGTCTGGATGTAGTTGTCATAGGGGCCCGAACTGATGTCGCGGTTGCGCGCCGAGACGATGCCCGCCGTGACCGTACCGCCGAGGCTGAACGGATTGCCGATCGCGATCACCCATTCGCCGAGACGCAGTCTGTCGGAATCGCCGAACTTCACCGCGATCAGCGGCTTCACCGGCTTGAATTTCAGCACCGCCAGATCGGTCTTCTTGTCGACGCCGACCAGTTCGGCCTTGATCTTGGTGCCGTCGTTCAAAATGACGTTGATCTCGTCGGCATCCGCGATGACGTGATTGTTGGTCACGACGATGCCCGAGGTGTCGACGATAAAGCCGGAGCCGAGCGAGTTGGTCTTGCGCGGCTGCAGGTCGCCGCCCCTCTCACCCCCCTTGGAGTTGCCGCCCGGACCGCCGCGGCGGTTCTTGAAGAAATCGTCGAAGAATTCCTCGAACGGCGAACCCGGCGGCAATTGCGGCATCGCGCCCCTGCCGTCGCCGCCGCCCTTGGCTTCCACGGTCTGCGACGTCGAAATGTTGACCACCGCGTCGATCACCTTTTCGGCAACGTCGGCGATGCCGTCGGGTCCCCGCGCCAAAGCCGGCACCGACAAGCCCGGCGCCGACATCAGGACGCTTGTGGCGCCAAGGCAGATCGCGGCCAACACGGGGCGCAGGCGACGGCTCAAGGCTGGAATCGCACCGGTCATATCAGGTCTCTCTCCTCGTGCCTCTGTTCCGATTGAATCGGAACAGAGGCTCTAACTTTTTGGTTTAACGCGTTTTCTTTACGCGAACCGGTATCCACTTCGCTCGAAAACGCTACAGCAAAACGGGTCGGAATCTGAAGTCCACAGTGCGCCCGAACGGGGCTGCCGCGCAAGCATGTGAGCCGGACATTTCGTTCACATGAGTGGCGCCGATTACGGCGAAAAACGGACGCCGTCGCTCACGATGGCGTTGATCCCGCAGCATTCTTGCCGGCCCCCGAGGCCAGCCTGTTCTAGTGCCGGACCGCCCATATCAGGATCAGGCCCGCAACCGCCGATCCGATGCCGACGCCACGCAAAATGTTGTCCGGCGTCGCCAGCGCGCTCTTCATGGCCCGGCGCATCCAGGCCGGGCTTGCCGCGAACAACAGGCCTTCAAGCACAAACAGAATGCCCACACCGATGAGGAAGTCGGCGAACGCTATGGACCTCATCGGATCGAAACCTCCCGCTTGAAGTTTTTTGCTTTAGCAAGGGCGAAGCGAATTTCCGCTTCGGCCCCTTGTCTTGTTTTGCCTTATGGCTTCGGCGCGGCCGCAGCAGCCGCCGGTGGCACAGGCGGCTTGCCGGACGAGTTGCTGAAGAACTTGAAGAAGTCGGAGTCCGGCCGCAGCAGGAAGCGGGTATCGTTGCTCTTCAGGCCGTTCTCATAGGCGGTCATCGAGCGGTAGAAGGCAAAGAAATCGGGGTCCTTGCCATAGGCTTCGGCGAACAGCCGGTTGCGCTCGCCGTCGCCCGCGCCGCGCACCTGCTCGGCGGCCGAATTGGCTTCGGCGACGATGACGGTGGCCTCGCGATCGGCCCTGGACCGGATCTCCTGCGCCTTCTGGCCGCCCTGGGCGCGGAATTCGGCAGCCTCGCGCTGCCGCTCGGTCTGCATGCGCTGGTAGACGGCCTGGCTGTTCTGTTCCGGCAGATCTGCGCGCCTGATCCGCACGTCGACAACCTGGATGCCGTAGCCATCCGCTTCCTTGTCGAGCTGGTCGCGGATCCGCGCCATCAACGCTTCGCGCTCGTCACGCACGACCGTAATAAAGGTCACTTCACCAAGCACGCGGCGCAGCGAGGCGTTCAGAAGCGTCGTCAACTGGATGTTGGCGGCCTGGATCGAGCCGACGCTCTGGTAAAACCGCAGCGCATTCTTGATGCGATAGCGGGCGAAGGCGTCGACCACGAGCCGTTTCTGGTCCGAGGCGATCACTTCCTGCGACGGATTTTCGAGGTCGAGGATGCGCTTGTCGATCGAGATCACGGTATCGATGAACGGCGCCTTGAAATTCAGGCCTGGTTCGGTGACGACACGGACCGGCTCGCCGAGCCGCACCAGCAATACCTGTTCGGTCTGGGTCACGGTGAAGACCGAGCTGTAGGCGACGATCAGGACGACAAACAGCACGAACAGCGAGACTATACCTGCGACTGGGGATCTCATCTGGTGGCTCCGCCCTGTTGTTGCGGCTGGCCGGTCGTCGCCGGCGCGGCACGTCGCGGCGTCAGCTCACTCAGCGGCAGATATGGCACGATGCTCTGCGAGGACGAGCCGCCACCGTCATAGATCAGCTTCTCGGAACTGCCGAGGATGCGTTCCATGGTTTCCAGATAGATACGCTGCCGCGTGACGTCGGGCGCCTTCTTGTATTCGTCGTAGACTTTCAGGAAGCGCGCGCTCTGACCCTTGGCTTCGGCGATCGCCTGCTGCTGGT
>JBGQCE010000340.1:0-4754 GCA_041495185.1 Bradyrhizobium sp. | reverse complement strand
TGGGCGCCGTCGCTGTTCGTGCTTTTGTTGAAGGTGACGCCGCAGGAAGCCGCCAAGATGATGATCCTGCTTTCGGTGTTCGGCTTTATCGGACGGCTGTCGTTCTCGTTCTTCTCGGAGTTGATGGGACGGCGAAATGCCGGCGGCCTGCTGGGCTTCGGCGCGGGGATCATGACCATCGTGGCGGGCTACAACTACGACGTGATGTTCATGGGCGTGTCGGCGTTCTGGCTGCTGCTGGCCTTGACCTTTTTCTTCGCCGACGGCGGCTTCGCCATCGTCGGGCCCTATGCGGCGGAAGTCTGGCCCTCACACCTCAGAACCTCGGGCATGGGCTCGGCCTACGGCTTCGGCGGCATCGGCAAGATCATCGGGCCGGTCGGCCTCGCCTTGATCGTCGGCTCGGGCAATTATCTCAAGCCTGATGTACCCTTGCCGCAGATTCCTGTAGCTTTCGTTTATCTCGGCTGCTGGTTCCTGATGGCCGGGGTGGTGTATTATTTCCTGGGGATCGAGACCAGAGGCAAGTCGATCGAGCAGATCGACAAGGAATTGGCCGCAGGCATCGCTTGATCGATTCCGTGACATCGCTTCAACGAGGACAGCCTTGGACACACTGATTGCCAGTTCTGCCGACCTTGCGGGCGACCAGAACGTGATCTCGCGTGCCGAGGCGGTCCGCCCGGCAGTCGCGGCCGCCTCCAGCGAGATCGAGAACACGCGCCGGCTGCCGCCGGCCTTGCTCGACAAGCTCCACGAGGCGGGGCTGTTTCGCCTGCTGTTGCCACGCTCATCGAACGGGATCGAGACCGATCCCCTCACCTTCTTTCATGTGATCGAGACCATTGCGCGCGCCGATGCATCGACCGCCTGGTGCCTGAGCCAGGCCGGCGGCTGCGCGATGTCGGCGGCCTATCTCGACCTGCCGGTGGCGCATGCGATCTTCGGCAACGATCCGCGCGCGGTGCTCGCCTGGGGCCCCGGTCCCAAAGTCAGGGCGATCGAGTGCGAGGGTGGCTACAAGGTCTCGGGCGTATGGGCCTTTGCCTCGGGCGGCCGCCACGCAACCTGGCTCGGCGCCCATTGCCCGATCTACCAGGCCGACGGCACGCCGAGGCCCGACGTCAATGGCCTCCAGCTGGAACGCACCATGCTGGTGCGCGCCGAGGACGTACAATGGACCGACATCTGGAACACGGTCGGCCTGCGCGGCACGGCCAGCGACCAGTTTGCGCTGAACGACTTCTTCGTTCGATCGGACCATTCGATCACCCGCGAATTCGACCGGGAGTGCCGCGAGAGCGGGCCGTTGTACCGGATGGGCGCCGGCACCTGCTACCAGGTGGGTTTTGCGGGCGTCGCCTGCGGCATCGCGCGCGGCGCGCTCGACAGCTTCATCGACGTGGCCCGCAACAAGGTGCCGCGCGGTGCCAGCAGCCGGCTGCGCGACAATGCCGTGGTGCAGTCCAACCTGGCCCAGGCCGAAGTCAATCTCCGCGCCGCGCGCGGCTACGTGCTGCAGTCGATGGCCGACACCTGGAAGTCCCTCTCCGCCGGCGCCACCATCACGGTGGCGCAACGCATCAACATCCGCATGGCCGCGACCCATGCCATCCACAAGGCGCGCGAGGCGGTCGATTTCGCCTACAATGCCGCCGGCGCCACGGCGATCTTCGAAGACCATCCGCTGGAGCGCCGCTTCCGCGACATCCACACCGTGACCCAGCAGCTGCAGGGTCAGCTCAGGCATTTTGAAACCGTCGGCGCCTGGATGCTGGGCGTCGATACCGACCTCACCTTCGTCTAAGGAGAAAGCCCATGCCGCTCGGCGGACTGCAACACTACACCATCGAACCCTCGGATCTGGAGCGCACCAAGGACTTCTATTGCGACGTGCTCGGGCTGGAAAACGGCGAGCGTCCGCCGCTCGACTTCCCCGGCTACTGGCTCTACTCGGGCGGCACCGCCACCGTGCACCTGATGGGCACACGCAAGGCGCGCGAAGGCATCGTGGTGCGCGGCACCGAGAAGAAATACGAAGACACCGGCCGCCTCGACCATATCGCCTTTGCTGCGACCGACGTCGAAGGGGTGCGCAAGCGCCTGCAATCCAGGAACGTGAAATTCCGCGAGAGTATCGTGCCGCGCACCGGCGATACGCAATTCTTCCTCTATGATCCCGACGGCGTCGGCGTGGAGCTGAATTTCCCCAAGACGTAGCGCGCTGGTGCCAAAGCAGGAGTGCGCATGGCCGACAATTTTCGCGACAACGAGGGGCGCAATCGGTTCGAGTTCGATATCGAGGGCATCATTGCCTTTGTCACCTACCGAAAATCGCCCGGAGCAATAACGCTTGTGCATACTGAGGTGCCGCCAGAATTAGGCGGACGAGGTGTAGGCTCGAGGCTTGGCCGCGCGACCCTTGATGCGGTGCGGGCGCAAGGACGGAAGCTTTCCGTCGAATGCGATTTCATCCGATCATTCATGACGAAGCATCCTGAATACAATGATCTGTTGACGAGCGGCGAAGAGGCGAAAAGAACTGCCGCCACCTACAAGGCCAGCTGTTTCTGCGGCGCGGTCGAGCTGGAGGTTACAGGCAAGCCGGCCTTCGCGGGATACTGTCATTGCCGCGACTGCCAGGCCTGGTCAGCCGCGCCGATCAATGCCTTCAGCCTGTGGAAGTCAGACAGCGTGCGTATTACCAAGGGCGAAGCCGATATAGGCACCTTTCACAAGACTGAAAATTCCCACCGCAAGTTCTGCAAGGTTTGCGGCGGACATCTCATGACCGACCATCCGCGCATGCGACTTATCGATGTCTATGCCAATCTATTGCGGGGCTTCACGCATGAGCCGACGCTGCATGCGAATTATGGGAGCAAGATGGTTTCCGTAAGGGACGGGTTGCCAAAGTTCCGGGATCTACCCGCCGAGCTCGGTGGCTCGGGAGAGACTTTGGCCGATTAACTCACGTGCAATCATTGGCGCTTTTCGGACCACGTGTGATTTCTGATTTGCGTCCGTTGTGTGTTTCAAAGCGGACATCGCCAAGGCTGCTCGCCGAATTTGCCGGCAAGCGTCCTGATTTCCCGACAAGGTCACGAGCCGGCCATCTCTCGGGCATGAATCGGTCAGCGTTTCTTCAATTTTGCATGACGAGTTGAAGAGCCGCGCCGCTGCGGCAGGATAGCCGGGTGCCGCGCCTCTCAACCTACCCCAGGGCATAGTGCCCGGTTATTCGGCGGCCGCCGCGATCGTCGAGCGATGGCATCATCGTTCGCAGCTTTGCGGATTTGCGGCCTGGAGCCTGATCGGTTCTGATTGAATCAGGACCGAGGCTCTATTCTTTTGTTTTGACGCGTTTTCTTTACGCGAACCGGAATCCACCCCGCATCAAATGCGGGGCAGGCTTTCGCTCGAAAACGCTCTAGTCGAGGCCTCGCTCATGGCTCAAGCGCACCATTTCCTCGATGAAGATCGCCTTTTGCTTGTCGTTGAGGCTGGCGAATAACGGTTCGGCCGCATCGGCGACGTTGCGCTGATCCACCGCGCGATCGTTGAGAAACTGGGCCTCGTTGCGCATCTGCTCGATGATGTCGTCGGGCGGATCGCGCTTTGCGCGCGCAATTCTCAGGTTGAGACGGTCGGCGCCATTGTGGCCGAGATAATGCATCGCGCTGTTGAAGGCGGTCCAGTTCTTCTCCTGCTCGGGCGTGAGATTCAGTTCTGCCTTGATCCGGTCGATATTCGCATCGCTGTTCGCCACGATCTGTTCGGCGGTCAGTTGCGGCACGCCCTCCTGGGTCAGGACCGCCTGCTTGCTTGCCTTCGCACCTTTGCCTGCTTTGGCCGTTTTCGCTGAATCGGACTGTTTCGCCCCGCTCGCTCCACTCGCTGCGGGTGCTGGCCCGCTTTTCCCGGCACCAAGCACGCCCGTGAACACGCCGACCACGCCGCCGATCGCGCCTCCCAGCACGCCGCCGACCGGTCCGGCGGCCTTGTTGCCGGCCTGCGCTCCCTGCTGCACGCCCTTAACCAGCCCTTGCGCATCCACCGCCGGGGGCACGTTGAGAAGCATGACGACAACTGCCCCAAGCACGAGGCGCATTTTCAACTGCGCACGCGCTGTCGATGCCGGGCTGATCATTATTTGGTCTCCTTGGTCGATCTCGAAATATTGGCGGAGGGTTTTGGGACGGCACGCGTCCTGCCGTACCAGGACTTTATCGTTTTCGCACCGAACAAGTCTACCGTCCCGCAGGGTTCGCCATGATCGGGAAAGCCTTGCCGCAAGAGCCAGTTACACAGGGCTGAGACTGAACTGCGGCGCAATCGCACACCCCTCCATTGATACCTGACCTCGATGTGTGCATCGCAATATCGTCAACTGACGCGCTGATTGTTTGCGGTATGCGGTAGAGGGATGCTCACTGCCGCCAATTTGAACACAACGTTAGTTCTAGAGCCCGACCAACCTGATTTCTCGACAGACGCCGGCAATTCTGCTCTGATCTCACAACAAAATCTTCGCGCGATCACGCAATTCCAGTTCGGCGTGACGTCGGCCGGAGGCTAAAAGCAAAAGCAACATTTGGTTCAGCAGGGAGAGAACGTTATGTCACGGAGAAGGCTGTCTCGACGACAATTCGTAGCTGCTACTGCGCTGTCATCCGCGGCGCTGATCACCGCGCCCTATATTCGATCGGCTCATGCGGCCGGCAAACTCAGCATCGGTTTCTGGGATCACTGGG
>JBGQCE010000339.1:0-4770 GCA_041495185.1 Bradyrhizobium sp. | reverse complement strand
CGCCATACGAACTCCAGAATGCCGAAATCGATCGAAAGCGGTCCGCCACCGTAGCCGCCGGCGCCCATCGGGGGCGGGCGGCCCGGTTGCGGAACGGCCGGGGGGCCTGAACCGCCGGGAACGAGGCCAGGAACGTCTCCCGCCCGCTGCCAATTCGCCATCCCCTCGGTCCAGACCAGCGTGTCCGGCGTGATTGTGCGTCTGGCGATCAGTTCGCGGAGCTGGATTTCGGGGTAGGGACCCTGCTGCTGGCCCTCGGATGCATAAAACCAGGATCGACCTGCCATATCATCCCCCTAAGCGCTGCCGAGACGCGCCCGATGGCTCGGACGCCGGAAAAGCCATTGTGGCGGACGATCCGGGCCGCTGTACAGGGACGCCGGCGCCCGGCCACAAATGTTTTCCCACCCCTTGCAACTTTTTTGTGCCATTTGCACAGAAAGATGCCAGATTTGGCCGGGCGCAAATCACCTGATGCGCCACCTGCCGAAATTCAGAGAGCAAGGCCTGAGCATGAAACTCGTCGTCGCGATTATCAAACCATTCAAGCTTGACGAGGTGCGCCAGGCCCTCACCGCGATCGGGGTCAGCGGCATGACCGTGACCGAGGTCAAGGGCTACGGCCGCCAGAAGGGCCACACCGAGGTCTATCGCGGCGCCGAATATGTCGTGAATTTCCTGCCGAAGCTGCGGATCGAAATCGCGGTTGCGTCTGATCTCGCCGACAGGGCGGTCGACGCCATTACCTCCAGCGCGCGCACCGGCCAGATCGGCGACGGCAAGATCTTCGTGACGCCGATCGATCACGCTTTGCGGATCCGGACCGGCGAAACCGACAGCGACGCGCTCTAAATTTTCTGAAACTCCGTCGCACCCGGCAACGGCGCCAGGCGTGCGATCCGTAAGATCATAACAGGCTGGGGAACTACCATGGGGGCACTATCGTGTCGTGCAGCGCGACTGGCTGCGCCAATTAGTTTTGCGACCATCTTCTCATTTGCGACACCGGCGTTTGCCGAAACGTCTGGTATCAACGCCGCCGACACCGCCTGGATGATCGTTGCGACGGCGCTGGTGCTGATGATGACGATACCGGGTCTGGCGCTGTTCTATTCCGGCATGGTGCGCAAGAAGAACGTGCTGGCGACGATGGCGCAAAGCCTCTCAGCGGTTGCCATTGTTTCGATTCTCTGGGTCGCGTTCGGCTATTCGCTGGCGTTCGTCGGCGACGGTCCCTGGCTTGGGACGCTCGATCGCTGGTTTCTCGCCGGGATGACCATGGATAGCGTCAATCCCGCGGCGAAGACGATTCCGGAAAGCTTGTTCATGCTCTACCAGATGACGTTCGCGATCATCACGGTGGCGCTGGTGGCGGGCTCCGTCGCCGACCGGATGCGGTTCTCGGCCTATCTTCTGTTTTCGGTTGGCTGGTTCATGTTCGTCTACATTCCGCTTGCGCACTGGGTTTGGGGCGGCGGCTTCCTCGGCACCATGGGCGTACTGGATTTTGCCGGCGGGCTTGTGGTGCATCTCAGCGCCGGCGCAGGCGGACTGGTTGCGGCCAAAGTGATGGGCCGGCGCCACGGCTACGGCACCGAAAATCTGTCGCCGTTCGATTTGTCGCTCGCCGTAATGGGCACCGGACTGCTGTGGGTCGGCTGGTTCGGCTTCAACGGCGGATCGGCGTTGGCTGCAAATTCGCGCGCTGTCATGGCGATCATCGCAACCCATCTCGCAGCCTGTGCCGGCGCGCTGACCTGGGGCGCGATCGAATGGAGAACGCAGCGCAAGCCATCGGTACTCGGCATGATCTCGGGCGCGGTGGCGGGGCTCGGAACGATCACGCCGGCTTCCGGATTTGTCGCGCCATGGCACGGCATCGTCATCGGGATGATCGCTGGCCTGGTATGCTTCTGGGCCTGCACCTCGCTGAAGCGCCGCTTCAACTACGACGATTCGCTTGACGTGTTCGGCGTCCATGGCGTCGGCGGAATGACCGGAATTCTGCTGGCCGGGGTGTTTGCGACCGCCTCAATCGGCGGGAGTTCCGGGTTGCTTGAGGGCCATCCTCAGCAGGTGCTGACCCAACTCTACGGGGCTGTAGTTACCCTGGTATGGTCCGCCGGCATGACCTACCTGCTGTTGAAGCTGGTCAGCGCGTTCATGCCGCTACGCGTTTCGCTTCAGCAGGAGCTCGAAGGCCTGGATATTTCGCAGCACGGCGAGGCATTGCAGTAAATACCTCACCCAGATACCCTTTCTCTGCCCTCGCTGTAAGCAGGACTATGTCGGGAGTCTGCCGTGCCTCCATTTTAGGCAGGCATGATTAGACATTGGGCGCGACCGAATCGCGCAGGTCAGACCGATTCCCGCAAAGGGCGAAAAGGCCCGCGTTCATAATCCGTTAGGGAATGCGCACCATCTGGCACGGCATTTGATTCTAAGGGGACTGGCTGTGCCCGCGTAGTGAACTTCTCCGCGTGGTGAACCTCAGTCGAGAAACGCCCGGTCGTGTCTGGACCGGGCCCAAGCGGGGATAGGACCCATGAAAATTGTTATGGCGATCATCAAGCCATTCAAACTCGAAGAAGTCCGGGACGCCCTGACCGCCATTGGCGTTCACGGTCTCACGGTGACGGAAGTCAAGGGATATGGCCGGCAGAAGGGCCACACGGAAATCTATCGCGGCGCCGAATACGCGGTGAGCTTCCTGCCCAAGATCAAGATCGAGGTCGCAATCGCCTCGGACCAGGTCGACAAGACCATCGACGCCATCACGACGGCGGCAAAAACCGGACAGATCGGCGACGGCAAGATCTTCGTCATCAACCTCGACCATGCGGTTCGCATCCGCACGGGAGAGGCCGATGCCGCGGCACTCTGATTTCGCGCTCAACCTTATCCAATCAGGAGTAAAACAAATGACGTTCAAGCGTCCCTATAGCGCGGGATTGGCGGCCCTCGCAGTCGGCCTGTTCGCCGCGACCGCTGCCTACGCGGAGCCGACTATCAACAAGGGCGACAATGCCTGGATGCTGACCTCGACAGTGCTGGTGCTGTTGATGACCATCCCCGGCCTTGCGCTGTTCTATGGCGGCCTCGTCCGCTCCAAAAACATGCTCTCGGTGCTGGCACAGGTTTTCTACACCGTCTGCATCGTCACCATTCTCTGGGCGCTGTACGGCTACAGCCTCGCCTTCACCGGCGGTTCCGACTTCTTCGGCGGCTTCTCCAAAGCCTTCCTGATGGGCGTGACGACGGATTCCAAGGCGGCGACGTTCAGCGTCGACGCCAACATCTCGGAGCTCGTGTATGTCTGCTTCCAGATGACCTTCGCGGCGATCACTCCCGCCCTCATCGTCGGCGCCTTCGCCGAACGCATGAAGTTCGCGGCGGTCGCGCTGTTCATCCCGCTCTGGGTGACGCTGATCTATTTCCCGATCGCCCACATGGTGTGGTACTGGGCCGGACCGGACGCGATCTCGGATGCGGTCAAGGCTCTCGCGGCAGCGGGCGATGCTGCGGCGAAGACTGCGGCGCAGGCCAAACTCGATGAAGTCAACGCCGACGCCGGCTGGGTCTTCAAGAAGGGTGCGATCGACTTCGCAGGCGGCACCGTGGTGCACATTAACGCCGGTATCGCCGGTCTCGTCGGCGCGCTCCTGATCGGCAAGCGCACCGGCTACGGCAAGGACCTGATGGCTCCGCATTCGCTGACCATGAGCATGATCGGCGCCTCGCTGCTCTGGGTGGGCTGGTTCGGCTTCAACGCCGGATCGAACCTCGAAGCCAATGGCGGCGCTGCGCTTGCCATGACCAACTCCTTCGAAGCAACCGCCGCGGCGGCGCTGTCGTGGATGTTCGCGGAGTGGATCATCAAGGGCCATCCCTCGCTGCTCGGCGCATTGTCGGGCGCGGTCGCAGGACTTGTCGCGGTCACGCCCGCGGCCGGCTACTCCGGTCCGATGGGAGCGATCGTGCTCGGCCTCGTGGTCGGCGTGGTCTGCCTGTTCTTCTGCACCGTGATCAAGAACGCGCTCGGCTATGACGACTCGCTCGACGTGTTCGGCGTTCACTGCATCGGCGGCATCGTCGGCGCGCTCGGCACCGGCATCCTGGTGAATCCGGCGCTCGGCGGCGCCGGCATCATGGACTACACCACCGGCAAGATCGCCGACTACGACTTCGCGGCGCAGATGATCTCCCAAACCTGGGGCGTCTGCACCACGCTGGTGTGGTCGGGCATAGGTTCGGCGATCCTCTACAAGATCGTCGATGTCATCGTCGGCCTGCGTGCCAACGTCGAGTCCGAACGCGAAGGCCTCGACATCACCGAGCACACGGAGCGCGCCTACAACATGTAAGTCCTCCCGGGGCGCGGCGATCTCGCGAGGTCGCGCCCAGAACTACGGTTTGGGCACATACCCGGCAATGCCCCGACCGTTGAGGGGCTCCAGCGCAAGCTGGGGCCCCTTTCTTTTTGGGGCAATACAATCGCTCTCTGGCCATGATGGCAGGATTGACCGAGCCGGTGATCAGCGGGCCGGTTTCGTTTCCGCTGATCATGATGTTCCAGGCGGTCGTCCTGATCCTGCGAAACGCTCGTCCGCGATCGCCGCGTGCCGTCTCCGACGAACGCGCGACGCCGGAAAGGTCCGGAGTTGACGGATATCAACTTCACGATCCGCTGCGGTCATAGGCTGGACTTGCTTTAGCCGGACATGAGGCTGCCACCGGTCGGCCGGAGCGCCAGAGTCGGAGATATCATGG
>JBGQCE010000338.1:0-4797 GCA_041495185.1 Bradyrhizobium sp. | reverse complement strand
CGCGGCAGCGAACTCATTGATGACAAGCACATCAGAGAAGCCTATCTCGGGTGTTAGCGGCGAGAACTTCTGCTTATCGATGCTTTGAAATTGGCCGCGATTGATGGCCCCCGCTCAACCGAACATCTTTTTTCGGACGATCGCGTGCACGCCCCAATTACCATCGGCGACCTGGGTGATGCCAAAATCGACACCGAGCGAGATCAACGCCACCGCCTCGTCCTCGCTCAACCGATAATGCTCCATCAGAAACTTGCGCGTCGCCCGGAACGCGTTGCGCAGTGCGAGATCGACCGACGACTTCTTGTAAATCTCGGATTGCGCATACCGCCCCAGCTCGCGCAGATAGTTGCCGTAGCTAAAGCTGTGCAGGATCCACTCGTCTGGGGTTTCCAGCAGCGGATAGGTCAGGCCCTCAAGGAATGGCTTCGCGCTCTGGTCCTTCTTGTGCAGCACCAGGCGGAATTGCCCGGTGAGCGAGAATTCCAGCGCAGTGCCATTGATCTCGCCATCACCCTGCGTGAAGTGTGGATCGCCCACCGAGAACAGCGCGCCCGGAACGGCCACCGGAAGATATAGCGTGGTGCCCTTGGCGGCACGCCAATTGTCGATATTGCCGCCGAAATAGCCGGGCGGAATTGAATCAACCAGTTCGGATTCACGTGGTGCCACCGCCATAAAGCCGAAATGCAGCCGCGCCGGGATACGCACATTGGCCAGCACGCCGAGGCGCTCCTCGACACTAGTGTGATCCACCGGCACGCCTGGATAGTCCATTGTGTCGTGGCGAACGCCGAACGGATCGACCTGCGGCGTCCAGTGATAGGAGTACACCGCCCTCGCCCATTCGGCACCGAGGTCGGTCTCGAAGATGGTGACGGTTTCGCGTTTGGCAGGCGGGTCGATCAGATCATTATACTGAAAGCCCCACCACGCCGCTGCGTTGCTACCGAAAGCCTTGCCGGCAAACGCCGGATTGGCGCAGGGACGCGGCCGAATGTCGACGATCTGCACTTCGAGCACGTCGCCGGGCTCTGCGCCGCAGACATGGACCGGCCCGGTGCAGATGTGCACGCCAAAACCTTCGCCGGCACCACGGCCGAAGATCGAACCGTTCATCGGCCCGGCGCCGCGCCGTTCGACCGATTTGCCCTCGGCGGTCCAGTGGAACACGCTCTCGGCGCCCGGATCACCTTTGATCATGCGCTCATAGTCGTCGAACGCGTGTTGGGTCAGCGTCTCGATGGTCACCAGCGAACCCGGCTGTACGCGCAGCACCGGCGGGATGCTGCGGCTGAGATATCCCCAATGCGCGGTCTCTTTTGACACCGCGAGGTGATAGGAAGAAGCCGGTGCCTCGGTCCGAACCGTCTCGCGCTGTGCCTGCGGACCGTCGTTCGCATCGCTCTGTGCCGCTTCTTCCCGCGCGTCGGGATCCGGCGCCAGCCGTAAAACCACCGCCGCGCCGCGCAGCCGGGGCCTGCCGCGTGTGCGCTCGGCTTCCGGATCGCGCGGAACCGCCTTGCGGAAATCGCGCGGCGAGGTGCCATAGGTCGCGCTGAAAATCCGGCTGAAATGGGCCTGATCAGAGAAGCCCCAGCGGTAGCTTATCGCGGCGATGCTCTGGTCGGCATATTTCGGATCGATCAGATCGCCGCAGCAGCGCTCCAACCGGCGCTCGCGCACGTAAGCGGAAAACGTGGTGTCCTGGCGCTCGAACAGCCGCTGCAGATAGCGCTGCGATAGCCCGTCCTGACGAGCGATGTCGGCGATTGTTAGATTGGGGTTGCCGAGTTGCACTTCGATTGCGGCATCGACCCGCCGTAAATGCGCGGCTTGGACCTGCGTTATCGTCTCGGTATCTGACTGAGCCTCGCCGAGCAGTGCGCCGGCCACCAGCTCGGTGACCGCGACTTCGGCGGTGGCAAGATCGGCTTTCTCCAGCATACCGAAATTGCCGGCCAGCGTCCGCATAACCGAGCGCGTCGCGGCGGCGGCAATGGTCGCCCCCAGCACGACCGGCAGCCCGAAGCGGTTGTAGCCGAGCCGGCCGAGGAGGCGCTCGCGGGGCAGTTCGAGCAACAGAATTTCGAAGTCCTCGCGCAGCGTCATGCTCCACGCGGTCTGCAGATCGCACACGGAGACGTCGTTGTCGGCGAATTCGCAGGTGCGCTGGCCGCCGCTGATGGTACCGCGCCCGTAGGAGTGAAACACGATGGCGACCGGCGCCGCCCGGTTGGCGGGGACGCCGGCGCACAGAATCTCCTGCGCGGTCGAACGCAGCAGCGCCAGCTGGGCACCGGTCGTTGAGCTTTTCGCGGCCAGTTCGCCGGAGTGGAAGGGAGCGGTCGCGGGTAGGCGGCAATCAAGCATGATGCTCGCCAGAGCTTCCTGCCAGGCATCCCGTTGGCTTTGCAGCGGGATCGCATCGATCGAAACCCGATACGTCTTGGCGACCATTGCGCTCTCCGGGCCGCGACCAGCAGCCTCAGTCATTTAGCGTGGGAAGCCCAGCGTGCACCGATTGCCGGGACGCGGCAAGCGTATTGCAAAAGTATCCGGCGCGCACACTCCAGACAGCGTGCCCCCGCCGCGCGAAACCGCGCGGGTCTCCCTTTGGCGGGCGACAGGCTTTGACCAAATGCGCCCAAAATTTTGACTGTACTGGCCGCGGCCGGGATATCGCGCCGCAAGCGTGACAAAGCCGCGGACAAATTATTGTGCGCTCCTGGTCATTGCTGAAAAGCGTCAACGGACGGCAGCCTCGCGGGTAGGCTCTATTTTGATGAACCGCGAGGAGAGATACAATGTGCGCAGGTGACGACAAGACGTGTCCGGAATTCGAGTTGCACCACCGAAAACTTAAGGAAACGCTCGATCTGGAACGCCGGTCGTTTCTGAAGTCTAGCTTCGCCGCAGCCGGCGGCGCGGCGGCGCTGACCGCCGGCGGCATTTCGCTGGTGACGCCGAAGATGGCGGCTGCCGCCGAGAAGTATCAGCCGGCCAAACGTGCCTATCATCATTTGCCGGCGAACGCCGACACGGTGCATTGGGGCTATTTCAGCAAGAAGCTGAAACCTCAGGTCGAGATCGATTCCGGCGACTTCATCACCATCGAGGCGTTGACCCACCATGCCAATGACGACGCCGAGCGCATGGTCAAGGGCGATCCCGGCGCCGAGAGTGTGTTCCTGTGGACCAAGGAGAAGAAGGGCGTGAACCGGCGCGGCGCCGGGCCGATGGATGCCTCGCTGTTTGGGCGCGGCGCTGGCGAAGGCCTCGGCGTGCACATCTGCACCGGCCCGGTCTATGTGCGCGGCGCCGAGGAGGGTGACGTGATCGAGCTACGCATCATCGATGTCGCGCCTCGGCGCTGCGCCAATCCGAAATATCCCGGAAAGGCGTTTGGGAGCAACGCGGCCGCGTGGTGGGGCTTCCACTACAAGGATCTGCTCACCGAACCGAAGCCGCGCGAGGTGGTTACCATCTACGAGGTCGACGCCACCGGCGAGCGCAACTGGGCGAAAGCAGTGTACAATTTCAAATGGACCCCGCAGACCGATCCCTCCGGCGTGTTGCATAAGACCATCGACTATCCCGGCGTGCCGGTCGACCACGCCACCATCAAGGAGAACCACGGCATCCTGAAGAACGTACGTATCCCGGTACGTCCGCATTTCGGCGTGATTGGGCTGGCGCCCAAGGAAGCCGATATGGTCGACTCGATTCCGCCGAGCTACACCGGCGGCAACATCGATAATTGGCGGATCGGCAAGGGCGCCACCATGTATTATCCGGTTGCGGTCGAAGGCGGCCTGTTGTCGGTTGGCGACTCGCATGCTTCGCAGGGCGATTCCGAATTGTGCGGCACGGCGATCGAATGCTCGCTGAACGGCACCTTCCAGATCATCCTGCACAAGAAGGCCGATCTCGCCGGAACCGCTCTCGAAGCCCTCGACTATCCGATGCTGGAGACTCAAGACGAGTGGCTGGTGCACGGCTTCAGCTTCGCCAATTACCTCACCGAGCTGGGGGCCAAGGCGCAGTCCGAGATCTACTCGAAATCGTCGGTTGATCTTGCTTTGCGCGATGCGTTCCGCAAGATGCGCAAGTTCCTGATGACGACCAAGAAGCTGACCGAGGATGAGGCAATCTCTCTGATCACGGTCGGCGTCGACTTCGGCATCACCCAGGTGGTTGACGGCAACTGGGGCGTCCACGCGGTCATCAAGAAGGACATCTTCGCTGGCGGCGAGACCTGATCCATAGCACCGGACGCGGCCGGTTCCGGCAGGAGCCCTGGCCGCGTCGATCGCTTGTTGCCTGTTTGTAAACGAAAATTTCATCCGGTGATGATTTCGATCTTGGCCGGTGAAATTCCCTGATTCCGCTAGAAAATTCCCTGTTCCTCGAAATATTTTCCCTGTTAATTTCCATAGGCAATTGTCCGAGAAGTCACTGCGGCACAGTGGGTTTTTGCTCCGAAATCGTCTTCCGAAGCCCCAGAATCGCAAATTTCCCTGTAAAATTCCCTGTTAGCAAGGAATTCATGTGGAGACCGGTTCGAATCCCACTGCGTCGCCAGCCAACCAGTCCGGCGCCAAGAGATTTTGCCCTCAGTAATACCAGAAATGCCCGCCAATGGCGGGCTTTTGCGAATTTGCGGTCGGTCTCCAAACTCCAAATTTGGCCACTTCCAGGGAGAAATCGCCGATAGTCTCCGGCGGATATTTGAAATATTCCCGTTTCTGGGAGACGGCGGCCGGAGACAGGGTTCGATCAGTACTGGTAGCCGGG
>JBGQCE010000337.1:0-4803 GCA_041495185.1 Bradyrhizobium sp. | reverse complement strand
GGACTCGACTACAATCAGGACCCTCCGCAAGGCATCGCGGATGCGGTTTTCTCGCCCGATCGCGTCGATACGGCGTTCGTCGACCGTCTGCTGTCGAAATGCACCGACCATCTCAGCCTGCTGGCGGCGCCGGCCACGCTTGAGCGGGTCTACGATTTCGGAGCCGAGGCGTTCGACTCGATCTTCGACACGCTTCGTACGACGATGCCCTGCATCGTGCTCGACGTTCCCCATCAATGGTCGGGGTGGACCAAACGCGCTTTGGTGGGTGCGGACGATATCCTGATCGTCGCGGCGCCGGACCTTGCCAACCTGCGCAATTCCAAGAACATATTCGACCTCCTGAAGGCATCGCGGCCGAACGACCGGACGCCGCTGTACTGTCTCAATCAGGTCGGAGTGCCGAAGCGGCCGGAAATCAACGCCAGCGAATTCGCCAAGGCAATCGAGAGCCAGCCGATCGCGTCGATTCCGTTCGACCCGCAAATATTCGGCTCGGCGGCCAACAATGGCCAGATGATCGCGGAAATCAACGCCAATCATCGCACCACCGATATGTTTCTGCAGATTGCGCAACGGCTGACAGGCCGTGGCGAGACCAAAAAGCCGCGGGGTTCGTTCCTGTCGCCTCTGATCGATAAATTGCGGGCAAAGTAAGCCACCCGCGTGGAGTGCCGTCGTGTTTGGTAAGCGTAGTGATAGCGATTCGCGGACAACAAAGCCCGCTGCCATCGCGCCGGAACCGGCTCCCAGCACCGCGCCGGCCGTTCCGCGCAGCGCGCCTCCGCCTACCGTTGCCTCGCCGCCGCTCTCGCCGGCCAGGCAGGCGCCTCCCCCGCCCGCCATGGAGACGCGGCGGTCGGACACCTATTATCAGGTCAAGGCGACAATCTTCGGCGCCCTGATCGAGGCGATCGATCCCGCCCAGCTTGCCAAACTCGACGGCGAATCGGCACGCGAGGAAATTCGCGATATCGTCAACGAGATCATCGCGATCAAGAACATCGTGATGTCGATTGCCGAGCAGGAAGAACTGCTCGACGACATCTGCAACGACGTTCTCGGATACGGTCCGCTTGAGCCGCTGCTGTCGCGCGACGACATCTCCGACATCATGGTCAACGGCGCCGGAACGGTGTTCATCGAAGTCGCGGGTCGCATCCAGCGCACCGGAATCCGCTTCCGCGACAATCAGCAGCTCCTGAATATCTGCCAGCGCATCGTCAGCCAGGTCGGCCGGCGCGTTGACGAATCGTCGCCGATCTGCGACGCGCGCCTTGCCGACGGCTCGCGCGTCAACGCCATCGTGCCGCCTCTGGCGCTTGATGGCCCGGCATTAACGATCCGTAAATTCAAGAAAGACAAGCTGACCCTGGACCAGCTGGTCAAGTTCGGCGCGATCACGCCGGAAGGCGCGGAGATCCTGCAGATTATCGGACGCTGCCGGGCCAACGTTCTGATTTCCGGCGGTACCGGCTCTGGCAAGACGACGCTGTTGAATTGTCTCACGCAGTACATCGACGACGAGGAGCGCATCATCACTTGCGAAGACGCGGCCGAACTCCAGCTGCAGCAGCCGCATGTGGTGCGGCTGGAAACCCGTCCTCCCAACATCGAGGGCGAGGGCCAGATCACCATGCGCGAACTGGTTCGCAACTGCCTGCGTATGCGTCCTGAGCGCATCATCGTCGGCGAAGTCCGCGGACCGGAAGCATTCGACCTGCTGCAGGCCATGAATACCGGTCACGACGGATCGATGGGAACGCTGCACGCCAACAATCCCCGCGAAGCCCTGTCGCGCTGCGAATCGATGATCACGATGGGTGGATTCTCGCTGCCCTCGCGGACTATTCGCGAGATGATTTGCGCCTCGATCGACGTCATCATCCAGGCCGCGCGCCTGCGCGACGGCTCGCGGCGCATCACGCACGTCACCGAAGTGATGGGCATGGAAGGCGATACCATCATTACCCAGGATCTGTTCGTCTATGACCTGATCGGCGAGGACGCCAGCGGACACATTATCGGCCGGCACCGATCAACCGGCATCGGACGGCCACGCTTTTGGGATCGCGCGCGATATTACGGCGAAGAGAAGCGGCTTGCCGCAGCCCTTGACGCCGCCGATGTCAGCGCGAAGGCGTAGGGGAGCGCGTCATGAAAATACAAGTGCTTGCATTAGCTTTTCTCGCCGCGACCGCCATCGGCGGTATCGCATGGGTCTTTATCTATCCTTTTCTGTCGGGGGAGAAGAAGGCCGAGAGCCGTCGCGCGTCGGTAGCGAAGCCGGAACCGGTCGCCCGTCAAGCCGAAAAGACCCAGCGCTCGCGCCGCGAACAGGTCGAAACATCGCTGAAGGATCTCGAGACGCGCCGCCTGAAGGAAAGCAGGATACCGCTATCGAGCCGCCTCACGCAGGCCGGCCTCGACTGGTCGACCCAGAAATTCATGATCGTTTCCGGCGTTCTCGCGGCCGTTTGCTTTGCGATGGCGACGTTGGCCGGAGGCGGACTGCTCGGGGCCACAGGCCTCGCGTTCGCCGCGGGCTTCGGGCTGCCGCGCTGGGGCCTGAGCTTTCTCAAGAAACGCCGGGAAGCGAGCTTTCTCAAGGCGCTGCCGGACGCCGTCGACGTGATCGTTCGCGGCATCAAGGCGGGCCTGCCGCTGTTTGAGTCGATCAAGGTCGTCGCTGCCGATGCGCCGGAGCCGCTGAAGAGCGAGTTTCACGCCATCATCGAAACCCAGGCGATTGGCATGCCGCTCGGCGATGCCTGCGCACGGCTGTACGAACGGATGCCGGTGCCGGAGGCGAACTTCTTCGGAATCGTCATCGCGATCCAGCAGAAGTCCGGCGGTAACCTGTCGGAAGCCCTGGGCAACCTGTCCAAGGTTCTGCGCGATCGCAAGAAGATGGCTGAGAAGATCCAGGCCATGTCGATGGAAGCCAAGGCGTCCGCGGGCATCATCGGCTCGCTGCCGCCGATCGTCATGCTGCTGGTTTACCTCTCGACCCCCGACTACATCTCGCTGCTGTGGACCCATCCGACCGGTCAATTGATGCTGGTCGGTTGCGTGATCTGGATGTCCGTCGGCATTTTCGTAATGAAGAGAATGATCAACTTCGACTTCTGATGGTGCCGCATGATTGATTTTCTGAAAGACAAGATCCACGACGCGCACTTCATGACCATGCTGCTCGCCGCCATCGCGGTGAGCGCGACCGCATACACGCTTATCATGCCGCTGTTCGCAGGCGAAGGCCTGGCGAAGCGCATGAAGGCGGTTGCGAGCGAACGCGAGCGGATCCGGCAGCGGGAGCGTGACCGTCTCTCCAAGACTGAAAAGGTTTCGCTGCGCCAGACGCCGAAGCAACTTGTCTCCAAGGTGGTGGAAGACTTCAACCTCGGAAAATGGCTGGCCCAGGAGGCCGCGCGTGAAAAACTCACCATGGCCGGCTACCGCGGGCAGGCGCCCTACATCACGTTCCTGTTCTTCCGGCTGGTGACGCCCGTTCTGCTTTTCCTGGCGGCGGTGCTGTATGTGTTCGTGATCTCGCATATGCAGAAGTCGGTGCCAGTGAAGATCGGCATGTGCGTCGGCGCGGCCTATCTCGGATTGCAGGCGCCGATGCTGTTCCTGAAGAACGCGATCGCCAAGCGCCAGCTTTCGATCAAGCGCGCGTTTCCCGATGCGCTCGACCTCCTGCTGATCTGCATCGAATCCGGCATGTCGATCGAAGTCGCCTTCCGCAGGGTCTCAACCGAAATCGTCACCCAGTCGGTCGCGCTGTCGGAGGAATTCACGCTGACCACGGCCGAGCTGTCTTACTTGCAGGATCGCAAGGTGGCATACGAAAATCTGGCCAAGCGTACCGGCCTTGAGGGCGTGAAGTCGGTGTGTCTCGCCCTGCAGCAATCGGAACGCTACGGAACACCGCTCGGTCAGAGCCTGCGCGTTATGGCGCAGGAAAATCGCGACATGCGCATGAACGAGGCCGAGAAGAAGGCGGCGGCGCTGCCGCCGAAACTGACGGTGCCGATGATCCTGTTTTTCCTGCCGGTGCTGTTTGTCGTCATCCTCGGGCCGACCGGCATCAAGGTCGCGGCGATGCAGTGAGCTTGTCGGCGCGGCGATCGCTAATCGGCCTGCCAAGAAGAAGCCGCTATCCATTTGGATGCTGTCATCGCCCGGCTTGACCGGGCGATCCAGTAGACGCCGGCGACTACTGGATCCCCCGCTTTCGCGGGGATGACGGCGTTACCTCGTCGGGCGCGAACCGCGCCCCGGGCCTTCATCCTGACGATATTCTGATTGAGCCGCTTAGTCGCGACGATTGAGAGACGCCACCGGGACCGTCGCGGCACCCGCGCGCGGATTGTCCTTGCGGCTCAGCATCTGCTTCAGATAGGCGACATTCGCCGCCGCCTCCTCTGGCGGCAGATCGGCCTTCACGATGCTTTCGGCTTCCGCGAAGCGGCCCTGCAGGCCAACCACCAGACCCAGATTTTGCCGCACCCGCGCATCGGCTCTGGTAGAGGCGTGAGCCCGGCGAAGAAACTCTTCCGCCTTTGGCAGCTCCCTGGAAAGCATATAGGAGAGGCCGAGGTTGGACAGTACCGAGGGTTCGTCGGGCACGATTTTCAACGCGCTGGCGTAATAGCGGCGGGCGTCGTCATGCCGGCCGAGTTGATCGAGCGCGGTGCCCTGCACCGACAAGATTCGCCAATCCGGATTATCGGGTGAATGGGCGCGCGAGAGAACATCGAACGCCTGCTGGAAATTGCCGTTATCGGCGAGCGCCCG
>JBGQCE010000336.1:0-4809 GCA_041495185.1 Bradyrhizobium sp. | reverse complement strand
CTCGCTCAGGCACATTCCGGGGGTCGCGGCGTCGCGCGTGCATCGCGCGTTGAGGTTCGGCGTGTTGGCAAGGAACAGGTCCTCGTTGCCGTAAGGGGTACCATCCCTAAACGCGCGCATCGTCAATCCGTCCTCGCCAGGCGTTGAGGCCTGTTCGAGGTAGCGCGGATAGATGGTGCGCACGCGGGTGTCCGGCGCCAGCGTGTCATGATGCGCCGCAATCGACAGGAAGATCCGGTCGATCGGCTGCACCGCTTCTTCGACCGTATCTGCGCTGACATGTTTCGGCGCATCGGGAGGCTCGAGCGAAGGAAAGGCGAAGGAGAGATCGACGCGCTCCTGCGGCCCGGAGTGGCGCTGGATTTTCATCCGGATCGCCATGGTCGGCACGTTAAAGAGTGTCGCTCCGATGCTCACCGGCAACCGCGCCGGCGCGCTTGAAGCGTCGGGTCCCCAGGTCGGCCACAGCAGATAAGCGACCAGGGCAATCGCGCCTGCGGCGACCGCGCATCCCATCATGATCGGAATCATGTGGCTGCGATGACGCTCACGCGAACCGCGCGCGATGTGCTGGGCCGTCGAAAAAAATGTCATGAACGAAGCATCGTGAGAGGGCGTCCAGGGGCTTGCACCGAATCAGCTTCCGAATATGCCACGCGCCATCGAATTTCCGCACGATTTCAGGCGATCGAGGCAGCTGTGAGCTATGCCCGGGCCGCGGTTCCGGTCCGCAGCGTTAACCTTTCCTTAAGGATGGTGTGGCGGCACGCGGCCAATTTTGCGAAAGCATCGGCGGTTTCCTGTGTGTTGCGAAAGAGTCCGATGTCGCCTGATGCGTTGAATTCCTTGTTCTCACTTTGCATAGGCTTCGCGCTGGCGGGCGCGCTGGCCAGCGGATATCAGGCACTGGTGCATCGCCCTGCGGGATTTGGACTGCTGCAGGAGGGCGTGGCGCCGAAGACCTTCGCAGCCGTGCCGTTCCTGGTCTTTGCCGCGCCCTTCATCATCATGCGCAATACGCTGCGCGGCGCCCGGATCGAACGCCGCCGTTTTGAATTCGTCATGATGGCAACCGTCCTGGCCGGGTTCTGGAGCCTGATGTCCGGCACGTTTTTCCTGATGACGCTGCGTGCGGCCGGACTGCTGGCCTGAGTGAAGCGGCTGTGCCAAAGTCTCCGCGAACAGGAGACTGATCAGGCAATGGCGATCTACGAACTTGACGGGCAGGCACCCGAACTTCCCGCCGACGGCAATTACTTCATCGCCGACACCGCGACCGTGATCGGCAAGGTCCGTCTGCTGAATTCAGCGAGCGTGTGGTTTGGTGCGGTGTTACGCGGCGACAACGAGTGGATTGAGATCGGCGAAAACTCCAATGTGCAGGACAACTCGACCTGCCACACCGATATGGGTTTTCCGCTGACGATCGGAAAGGATTGCACGGTCGGTCACAACGTCATCCTGCATGGCTGCACGCTCGAGGACGGCGCGCTGGTCGGCATGGGTTCGATCGTCATGAACGGCGCAAGGATCGGCCGCGGCAGTATTGTCGGTGCTGGCTCGGTGATCACCGAAGGCAAGCAGTTTCCGGAGCACTCCCTGATCATCGGATCGCCGGCGCGGGTGATCCGCATGCTTGATCCGGCCCAGGTCGCCAGTATGGGAAGTGCCGCGCAATTTTATGTCGGCAACGGACCGCGATTCAAAAAGGGTCTGAAGAAGATCGGCTGAAGGCGGCGCCTCGGATGCCCGCGGATTTGCCGGCGGTTACGCTTTCGGCTTCCTTGCCGGACCCGATCTTGCGTTTCCTGGCGCCTGTGTCTCCGTAAGCGCCGCGCTCTTGCGGAGCGCGTCCTTCAGGTCGACGGGAATCCCGTGTTTCCGGAGCAGGTCGGCGAACGCCTCGTCCGCCAGTTCCTGAGGGGTCGCCATCCGGTCGCGCGCCAGTTGCTTCAGCTTGTCGAACGTGTCGTCGTCGAAGGCGATCAATTTGCGCACGCGTTGTCTCCCCCTGCGATAGGACAGATGCTGATTTGATGGCAGTTGACGGAAAGTGTGCCGGCAGAACCGGCGACATGCAATCGGTCTTGATGTCACCGGCGCGCGATCGCTCAGGGAGCACAAGGCAGATCGGACCATCTCCAGTCGCGCAGATGTGAGCGTACGCGTTCAAAACTCGCCTTAAAATCTTGCAACGCTATCGCGCCGAGAGCGTCATGACTTTCGGGAGCGATTGATCGGAGGAGGGATAGTCATGTTGCGCAAGACAATGATCGCGTTATTCGCAATTGCCGCGGTAGGCGTGCTCGCGACGAGCGCCGCCTCGGCCCGCGGCGGCCATGGCGGTGGCGGTGGTTTCCACGGTGGCGGTGGCGGCTTCCATGGTGGTTTTGGCGGCGGCAGCGGCTTCCGGTCAGCCGCCATTAGCGGGGGCGGCAGTTTCCGCTCGGCTGCGATCGGGGCAAGCGTCCCGGCAGCTGTTGTTGGCCGCGGAACCTTCGCAGCCAACGGTTTCCACGCCGGTGCTTTCCACCACGGATTTCATCACAGGCGGGCGTTTGTCTTCGGCGCATTTGCCGGACCCTACGCCTACTATGACGATTACTATCCGTACTACGTCAACGACGATACCTATTATGACGACGGCGGCTGCTACATCGTTCGGCAACGCGTGCACACCCGGCATGGCTGGCGTATCCGGCCCGTCCAAGTCTGTGGCTAAGGTGTCTGCGGCTGAGGTGTCTGCGGCTAATGTCTGCGGCTGATCCCGCCGCGTTCGACGGCTGGAAGAAGTGCGCCCCGGCCTGGTCAATTAAGGTTGAGGATCGCGACAGGCGGGAAGAATCGAGCGGCTTCGGTGTATTCCGCACCGAGGCCGCTTTTTTTGATGCCGCTTGCAGGTCGACGGACATCCGCACGGGGAAGGCGCGCGGCGCTATTTTCGCCGGAAAGTCTGAACCGCGTGATTCACTGGTAGCGAAGCCCACATTCAGTAAACAAACGCCGCCCAATGCGAATTACCAGCCCGCAAGGATGAGTGAGCGCAAGGCCCGCGCCGAGGTTTCGGGCGCGACAAAAAACAAGGCCGTCGACGCAGTATACCGCCAACGACCTTGCCAGCCCGGACATTGAAATCGGCTCGCGCCATCCGGTGAATTACACATTGCCCCGGGTTTGCGCGGGCAAATGTGATCCATTTCACAACCGGGGTGAAAAAGTTGCAGGCAGCACTTTTGGGGGAGGAATGGCTGTGCGGCGAGCGGTACGAGGTTTTCGCAAGCCGGCTTTACGCCTTAGCCCCGCGACTTCGCATGCTTGCGATGCGCGCTCTTTGTCGCGTGGGATCTGGTTCGGATCGACTTATTGCGCGCCGAAGAGGGACCGGATGCTTCGGGAGCTTGTGCGCTTGCGAACGACTGCCGCAGGCCGTCGATCGCCTCGGTGAGACCTGAAACCTGCTCAGAAAGTCGTTTTGCCTCAGCCTGCTGCGCGGCGAGAAGGCGTCTTACAGTTTGCAACTGGTCCTGAACGACTTGCAACTGGTCGATCGACTCCTGCTGGGTCGCTTCCAAACCCTTGGTTTTCTCCACAAGCTGCTCGGAGGCCTGTGCTGTCCGAACCTGCAATTGGCGGGCGGCGACGACGCGGTCCTGTTCGGGGGAAGTGCCGGTGTAAGCGCGCCACAGCGCGATCGATCCGGCTCCGACCACCATGATGACAAGTGCCGCGGCGGCGAGTGCGATCGGCTGCGAGCCGATAAGCGCGATGCCCCCGGTCTTTGCATTCTGAGATGTGAGTTCGATCATGGGACTCCAAAGCCCGCCAGGAACCGAAAGTTCCCTTACCACACCGGCGGGTGCCAGACCCAGACAAAACAAAGCTTACGGCAGTGCAAAAAAGTTGCGGCCAGCCCTTGGGGGAGGGCTGGCCGCGCGCGATCCGGTCTGGGACGGGGAGGGGTGGGGATGTGACCGGGTCGCGTGTCTCCGTTATCTCTCTTGTTTATCGATCGCGGGCGCTGGCGGTGGAAACCGCCGTGCGGCTGTCGCCAAGCGAGACCCATACATTGGGATCGCTCTGCGACTGACGCTTGACGAAGCGGTATCCGGTCTCGGTCCAGGCCACGACGTTTTCGTTCTGGTTGTCGAGGACGAACTCGCCCTTGTCGGATTTCACGGTCAGCACCGCGTGGCCTTCGCCCTTCCTGTCGCGCACCACGGTGATCAGCAGCGCCTCGCGGGGCCAGCCGGCATCGATCAGCATCTTGCGCTTCAACAGCACGTAGTCCTCGCAGTCGCCGTAGCCGTCAGATGGCAACGACCATTTCTCGATCACGCCCCAATGATCCATGTCGGTCATCGGTTTGATTGACTCGTTGACCCAGCGGTTGACCCGCAGCAAATCCCGCCATGCCGTTTGCGACATCACGATATCGCGCGGCTGTGACGCGCCGCCGCGGCATTCGCCGGGATTTTCGGCACAGAACTCAACCCAGCCGATCGGCGAGCGCGTGACATCGCCAAGGCTCGCATAAAGTACGTCACCGGCATTCGCCGCCGCATTCAATCCCACCAGGACGGCGATAACCGCCAATCCCAATCCCTTCCCCTGTCCCCTGAACCCGAACATTGTGGCCCCCGTTTCTTGTTGGGACCACGTTTCGCACAAAGGCTTTGCGCCGCCGCTAAGTAAGCCAAGTACATTTGAGGCGAATACAAGTAAAAACCGCGGATAATTCAATCTATACTTGAATAAAATACGATTAGAATTTTAGACAACTGCAATTGATTCAAATTTTACGTATTAAGG
>JBGQCE010000335.1:0-4821 GCA_041495185.1 Bradyrhizobium sp. | reverse complement strand
TCCCTCTCGCCCTGGTGGATCTTGATGGTGACTGCGGGTTGGTTGTCGGACGCGGTAGAGAAAACCTGGCTCTTCTTGGTCGGGATCGTGGTGTTGCGATCGATGATGCGGGTGAACACGCCACCCAGCGTCTCGATGCCGAGCGACAGCGGCGTCACGTCGAGCAGCAGCACGTCCTTGACGTCGCCCTGCAGCACGCCGGCCTGGATGGCCGCGCCGATGGCGACGACTTCGTCGGGATTGACGCCCTTGTGCGGCTCCTTGCCGAACAACTGCTTCACCACTTCCTGGACCTTCGGCATGCGGGTCATGCCGCCGACCAACACCACTTCGCCGATCTCGCCGGCGGTGAGGCCTGCGTCCTTCAGCGCCTTGCGGCAGGGCTCGATGGTCTTCTGGACGAGATCGTCGACCAGCGCCTCGAACTTGGCGCGCGTCAGCTTCATCGTCAGATGCTTCGGCCCGGACTGATCGGCGGTGATGAACGGAAGATTGATTTCAGTCTGCGTGGTCGAGGACAATTCGATCTTGGCCTTTTCGGCAGCCTCTTTCAGGCGCTGCAAGGCAAGCTTGTCGTTGCGCAGGTTGATGCCCTGTTCCTTCTGGAATTCATCGGCCAGATAGCTGACGAGCCGCATGTCGAAGTCTTCGCCGCCGAGGAACGTATCGCCGTTGGTCGACTTCACCTCGAACACGCCGTCGCCGATCTCGAGGATCGAGACGTCGAAGGTGCCGCCGCCGAGGTCGTACACCGCGATGGTGCCGGACTTCGACTTGTCGAGACCGTAAGCAAGCGCTGCTGCGGTCGGTTCGTTGATGATGCGCAGCACTTCAAGGCCGGCGATCTTGCCGGCGTCCTTGGTGGCCTGTCGTTGCGCGTCGTTGAAATAGGCGGGAACGGTGATGACGGCCTGATCGACCTTCTGGCCGAGATGGGCTTCCGCGGTCTCTTTCATCTTCTGCAGAATGAAAGCGGAGACCTGCGAGGGCGAGTAGGTCTTGCCGTCGGCTTCGACCCAGGCATCGCCGTTGGATGCCTTGACGATCTTGTAGGGGACAAGCTTCTTGTCCTTTTCGACCATCGGGTCGTCATAGCGACGGCCGACCAGACGCTTGACCGCAAAGAAGGTCCGCTCGGGATTGGTTACGGCCTGGCGCTTGGCGGGCTGGCCGACGAGGCGCTCGCCGTCATCGCTAAAGGCGACGATCGACGGGGTCGTCCGCATGCCCTCGGCGTTTTCGATGACTTTCGCTGTCTTGCCATCCATTACGGCGACGCACGAATTCGTGGTGCCGAGATCGATCCCAATGACCTTTCCCATGGTCCTCATACCCTTCTTTTTGCGGCAGGTTGGCTGGGCCCTGACGGCGCACCAATCCAAACCCCCAGACGATCAAATACTCGCGATACTGCGACGGTGAGCCTCATATAGGAGGGGGGGCAGGCCCTGCAAGGACCGGGACGCAACCTTAGCCCCCGAAAACCCCTCAACCTTGAAAGATAGTGTCCGCTTCCGGCCGGGCGCCGCTTCGGGCGAGGCAGCGAGCCCGATCAACAGGCACGATCAAGGCAGGAGCCGGTGGGTGGATACGTTACGGGAACGAAATCGCGGCCCGGCCTGTTGCCGGAACACCAAAACCGTTACAAGCGGGACGCGAAAACTTAAGGCCCCGGCAAGGGGCCGCGACCGGCCGACCATCGAACGGCCTCAATGCAAACCAAGTAGATTTTTCATGAAGCCCATTCGACTGCTGGCAGCGATTGCCCTGCTCGTCACCGCCATCTGTCCCGCCTTCGCGGCGGACGCCATTTTCCCGCCGGGCGTTCGCGTGGGCATGACGCCGCTTGTGGGCCTCGTCCGTGCAAAATCATTCGTCGGATTCGAGACCGAGGACCGGGGCGTCAAGGTATTGGTGACGGAGCTTCCGGCCGAGGCCTATAGCGAGGTCATGAACGCCTTCAAGGCCAATCCGGCTGGCACGGGCGGCATCAAGCCCGAGAGCATCGAGACATCAGCGGGCCTTGCCTACTACACCGCGGAAACCGCCAAGGACGGCGCGACCAGCGTGCGGCGCTATTCGATGATTCTGCCGGGCGGCACGTTCTCCGGCTATGTCGCGGTGCAGGTCCCCGAGAACGCCGCCAAAATCTATACCGACGAGGCGGTACGGCAGATGTTTGCGTCGGCGGTGATCCGCAAGGAGGTTCCGGTCGAGGAGCAGCTTGGGCTGATGCCGTTCAAGATCGGCGAACTCAGCGATTTCAAAAATGTCCGCACGCTGGCGCCGGGCGCGGCCGTTATTCTTGCCGATGGCGATGAAACCACAGGCTTTGAGCCCGCACCCTTCATGGTGATCGGCTTCATCGGAGGATCGCCTGCGCAGCCGGATGATCGCGGCCGCTTTGCCCAACAGGCCGCAACCACGATCCCCGGGGTACGCGACGCGCGGATCACAATGTCTGAACCCATTCGCATCGACGGCATGCCCGGATTTGAAACGCGCATCGATGCAACCAGCGGCAAGGACAATACCTCCGTCACCGTGGTGCAATGGCTGAAATTCGGCGCCTCGAACTCGCTGCGCATCATCGGGAGCGCCCCACGCGAGCAATGGCCGAAGGCATTTCCACGCTTCCGCGCCGTGCGCGACGGAATTCAGCCGCGCGGATAGCGGGACGTGATTGACGCTTCTCAGGCTGCGCTGTTCGGCTCGTTGCCGTTTGCCGCGGTTCCTGCCTTTGCGCCACCTTTGGAAACCGCGACGAGTGCCGGCCGCAGCACGCGCTCGCCGATCATGTAGCCGGCCTGCACGACCTGGACCACTGTTCCCGCGGGTACCGACGGGTCGGGCACCTCATACATCGCTTGCTGAAAATTCGGATCGAATTTCTCGCCCGACGGATCGAATTTCTTGACGCCGTTCTTCTCCAGCGCGTTGAGCAGCGAACGCTCGGTCAGCTCGACGCCTTCGATCAACGCCTTGAGGCCGGGATCGGCGGCCGCCTTGGCCTCAGCCGGGACCGCATCGAGCGCACGCTGCAGATTGTCGGCAATATCGAGAACGTCGCGCGCGAAGCCGGAGATGCCATAGGTTCGCGCATCCACCACCTCGCGCGTGGTGCGCTTGCGCAGGTTTTCCATTTCCGCCAGCGTGCGGAGCATCTTGTCGCGCGATTCCGCGGCTTCCTTCGCCAGCGCTTCCACCGAGCCTTCCTCGGGCTCGTCGGGCATGATGTATGGCTTGGAAACCACGGGCTCGGGGGCCTGTGCCGGGTTCACCGGATCGTCCTTCTGCCGGCTGGGATCGGTCATAAACTGCCTTCTCGAAAAATGGCCTGGGATGAACGGGGAGTTGTTGGCGGGGATATCGTGCCTTAAGCGCCAAAAATCAAGCGCCATAGCGTTTTCGAGCGAAGTGGCTACCGGTTCGCGTGAAGAAAACGCGTGAAATAAAGGCAGGGTCCGGCCCGGATCGGCCGACTCAACCGCCCAGCATCTGGCTGACGATGCGCGCGGCATAATCAACCGTCGGGATCACCCGGGCATAATTCAGCCGGGTCGGCCCGATCACGCCGAGAACACCGACGATATGGCCCGCGGCATCGCTGTAGGGCGCGATGATGGTGGAAGAGCCGGACAGCGAAAACAGCTTGTTTTCCGATCCGATGAAGATCCGCACGCCTTCGGCGCGTTCCGCGCGTCCCAATAGATCGATCACGCCGCGCTTGGTTTCGAGATCGTCGAACAATAATCGCACGCGTTCCAGATCTTCCAGCGCGTGCAGATCTTCCAGCAGATTGGCGTGACCGCGCACGATCAGCTGCCGGTCATCGTTTTCGCCGCCGGACCAGCTCGCGATCCCGGCAGCGATGACCTTTTGAGTCAATTGATCGAGTTCGGTGCGATTTTGCGTCAACGCGGTTTCCAGTTCGAGACGCGCTTCGGCGAGCGTCCTCCCCCGGATCCGCGCATTGAGAAAATTGGTGGCTTCGGTCAGCGCCGACGAGGGGACCCCCGGTGGCAGCATCAGCACGCGATTCTCGACCTGGCCGTCCTCGCCGACCAGCACCACCAGCGCCCGCTCCGGCTCCAGCCGCACGAATTCGATATGCTTCAGCCGCGAATTGGATTTCGCGGTCAGCACCACCGCCGCAGCCCGGGTCAGGCCGGACAGCCGCGTCAAGGCTTCGCCAAGGGCGGCTTCGACCGATTGCGCCTTGCCGACGGAGGTAAGCTGGCTCTGGATCGACTGCCGCTCCGGCTCGGTGAGATCGCCGACCTGCATCAAGGCATCGACGAAAAACCTTAAGCCGAATTCGGTCGGCAGCCGCCCCGCCGAGGTATGCGGCGCGTAAATCAGGCCGAGCTGCTCGAGGTCCGACATCACGTTTCGCACCGAGGCCGGCGACAGCGGCACCGCGATCAGGCGCGAAATATTGCGCGAGCCGACGGGTTCGCCGGTCGCGAGATAACTCTCTACGATTTGACGAAAGATGTCCCGCGAGCGCTCGTTGAGCTGGGCTAAGCCCGCATGCGGCGCGATCAGGCCAATCGGTTCGTGGTGGGCCACCAGGTACTCCAGAACATTCTATCGCGCGACCGGACGCAAAACCGGATCCCACTTTTGCTGGTCGCGCTTGCACCAGACCCTAATTTGTCCATCTCGCGGGCCAGTTACAAGCAGACATTGGTCGTTGACAGGTGGCCAAAGGCCTTGCCGCTGCCCGTTCCCCCTCCTACAAGCACCGCGAGCCACAACCTTTCCTGTATTTTCGGAGGATTTCCCATGCGGCCAAGCCGCCGTGCGCCGGATGAACTG
>JBGQCE010000334.1:0-4829 GCA_041495185.1 Bradyrhizobium sp. | reverse complement strand
TTCGGCGCGGGCCTGGCGACATCGGTGATTGCAGCGCCGTTGGCGCCGTAGACATAGGCCTTCATGGGATCATCTCTGTCGGTCAGGTGAAGCGAAGCGAAGCTGTCTATTCGGCGGCTTGACGGCGGCTGCCCGACATCATGCCTGCGAGACGGCCTTGGATGATGGATTCCGCATCGCGCATGATGCGCGACACCAGTTCGGCGCAACTCGGGATGTCGTGGATCAGTCCCTGCACCTGTCCGGCCGACCAGATGCCTTCATCGGCGTTACCGGTGGCATAAACCATCTTGCCGCGCGCGCCGGCCACGAGTTCGCGCACCTGCTCGAAGGTCGCGCCTTCCTTCTCCATGGCGACGACCTGCTGGCTGACGGCGTTCCTCGCAACCCGCGAGGTATTGCGCATGGTGCGGAAAATCAGGTCGGTCTCGCGTTCGTCATTGGCGACGATCTTTTCCTTGATCAGTTGATGGATCGGGCTCTCCTTGGTGCACATGAAGCGCGTGCCCATGTTGATGCCCTCGGCGCCGAGCGCTAGCGCTGCGACCAGGCCGCGGCCGTCGCCGAAGCCGCCCGAGGCGATCATCGGAATCTTCACCTTGTCGGCAGCGACCGGAATCAGGATCAGGCCCGGCGTATCGTCCTCGCCGGGATGCCCTGCGCACTCAAAACCGTCGATCGAGATCGCGTCGACCCCCATGCGCTCTGCCGACAGCGCGTGGCGCACGCTGGTGCATTTGTGCACGACCACGATGCCGTGCTTCTTGAATTCGGTCACGTGTTCCTGCGGCTTGTTGCCGGCAGTCTCGACGATCTTGATGCCGCTCTCGATGATGGCCTGGCGATATTCCGCGTAAGGCGGCGGCTTGATCGAGGGAAGAATGGTGAGGTTGACGCCGAACGGCTTGTCGGTGAGGCCGCGGCAGCGCGCGATTTCCTTGGTCAGGTCCTCAGGCGTCGGCTGCGTCAGCGCGGTGATGAAGCCGAGCGCACCCGCATTGGCGACGGCTGCGACCAGTTCGGCCCGGCCGACCCATTGCATGCCACCCTGCACGATCGGGTGTTCGACGCCGACGAGCTCGGTAAATCGCGTTTTGATCATTTGGACCCCTGATTGTTTCCATGAGCATCTTCCAGCCGGAAAATGCTCCCCCTTATGATTTGCGCGTATTCCGATCGCAAAACCGGCTTCCACTTTTGCGGAATACGCGCCCCGCGGGAAACCGCGCACGTCTTTCGAATTTTCAGGCGGCAGGATGCCGTCGCGCCCGGCAAATGTCCACCGGGCACAACAGGGGTTAAGGCAACGCGATCATGCAAAAACGGGGGATTTTGCCTCGACCGGCCCGGCTGCTCCATACAGCCCCGCGATTTTCGCGCGCTGTGCAACCAGCGCCAGCACGGTGTCGAGCGCGGGTGTGGGAATCTCCGTCAAACGTCCCATTTCCTGAACCACCGTCACCAGCGGATCGATCTCCATCGGACGCCCGCGTTCGAGATCCTGCAGCATCGAGGTCTTGTGGGCGCCGACCTTGCGGGCGCCTTCGATCCGCCGTTCGACGTCGACACGGAATTTCACGCCGAACCTTTCGGCGATCGCCTGGGTTTCCAGCATGATGGCCTTTGACAGCGCGCGCGTGGTCGGATCGGAGCAGATCACGTCAAGCGTTGCATGGGTCAGGGCGCTGATCGGATTGAGGCAGACATTGCCCCACAGCTTGAGCCAGATTTCGTCCCGGATGCGGTCGAGCACCGGAGCCTTCATTCCAGCTTCAACGAAAAGAGCGGAAAGCCGCTCGACATCCGAACTGGTTTCGCCCGACGGCTCCCCGATGGGAAAATGATTGCCATAGACGTGACGGATTACGCCTGGCGCCTCGATCTCGGTTGCGGGATAGACGATGCATCCGATGGCGCGCTGCGGCGTAAGTTCGCGCCACTGCCGTCCGCCGGGATCGATGCTCTCCAGCGTCGAACCCTCGTAGCGCCCGCCGTGTCTATAGAAATACCAATAGGGAATTCCATTGACCGCGGTGACGATGCGCGTTTGCGGCCCGAGCAACGGCTGCATCGCCTCGATCACGCCGGTGATGGAATGCGCCTTCAAACAAACGATCACAAAATCCTGCGGTCCAAGCTCGGCGGGATTGTCGGTGCAGCGTGGCTGCACCACAAGTTCTTGATCGCCGATCAGCAATTTAAGTCCGCTCTCGCGCATCGCGGCAAGATGCGGGCCGCGCGCCACGAGGCTGACGTCGGCGCCCGCGCGCGCGAGCTGCACTCCGAGATATCCACCGATCGCGCCGGCGCCGTAGATGCAGATCTTCATGAGATCCTTCGAACCTGATGTTGGAAATTTGCGCAGAGATCACCGGCCGGCTTCGAGCATTACCTCAAAGCCGGAGCGATCGCGGTTGATGGAGAGCCCTGTCAGGCGGGAACGGATCGTGCCGCGGCGGTCGCCTCGTCATCGAACGCGGTTGAGATGTCGCGGATGCTGATCACGCCAATCAGGCTGTAGTTGTCGATCACAGGCAGATGGCGAATGTGGTTCTTGTTCATGAGATGACGAACATGTTCCAGCGTGTCGGTCGAACTGCAGGAGACCAGCTGCTGCACTGAAATCAGCTGCGACACCTTCAGATTGACGCCGGCCGCGCCGTGCTCGGCAATGGCGCGGACGACGTCGCGCTCCGTGAACATGCCGACCGCGGTATTGCCTTCGGTCCGCACGACGTCCTTGACCACAAGCGCGCTGATATTGCTGGCGCGCATCAATTGGGTGGCAATGGCGACGGTCTCGTTCATGCGAACCGTCGCGACACGGCCGGTTTTCTTGCGCAGGATGTCTCCGACTTGCATCGCAACCTCCTTCAGGTTAGCCGCTGGCACGTTAACTTATAGAGTAACATTGGTATACATTATGCCAATTGTCAATTCGAAATCTCATTCGGGCCGCCGATCAAAAACAGCAAGAAAGGCAGTAATACTGACACTTCTTGACACTCGGCGTCGCGGAGATCCGGCGGAGCGCGGCCTGGGGTAATCCGCCGGAAGGCTGTAAGTATACCAGAGATTAGGAGGTCTCCCCGCAAAAAAAGCGCGCCCATCCCTTGGGAATGAGCGCGCCTTACGCAGGAGAGCGTGCAGTGCGGATTAAGACGCCACGGCGCTCGCAACCACCTTCTTCCGCCACGGCTTGAGAACAACAATGGCAAGAAGTGACGCAAGAATATTCGCGCCCGCCGCGATCAGGAACACCCTGTCCCAACTTCCTGATGTTTGCTGCATGTAGTTGCCGAGAGGAACCAGCAGGGACGCGGTGCCTTTTGCGGTGTAGAGCAGTCCGGCATTGGTGGTGGCGAATTTCGCGCCGAACGTATCGGTGCAGGTCGAGGGGAAGAGAGAATAGATCTCACCCCAGGCGAAGAACACGATCCCGGAGAGCAGCACGAACCAGATGGGATCGTGGCCCAGCATATAAAGCGCCCAGATACCGACGCCTTCAAAGCCGAAGGCGATGAACATCGTGTTCTCGCGGCCGATCATATCGGAAACCCAGCCGAAGAAAGGTCGCGTTAGACCGTTGAGGATGCGATCGAGGGTCGCCGCGAATGTCACGGTCGTCATCGTCATGGCCATAAGGGTAACCGGTATGCCGTCGATCTTCCAATCCGCGGCGATCGGCTTCAGATTGGCGGTGATCATCAAGCCGCCGGCACCGACGAGCACGAACATCAAGTACATCAGCCAGAAGACGGGCTCCCGAATGACTTCACCCGGTCCATAGTTGCGACGGCTCTGGAAAATGCTGGCGGTCTGGATCGGGGCTGGCACTTGCCCGGCTTTCGGCGCGAACAGGAAGAACGACAGGATGATGATGAGGATTCCCTGGCCCAGCCCGAAATAGAGGAAGGTATGCTGGAAACCGGAGTCCTTTATCATGGCCTGGATCGGCGCAACGGTGAGAGCCGAGCCCGCACCGAAACCCGCCGCGGTGATGCCGGCCGCGAGGCCGCGCTTGTCCGGAAACCACTTGAGAGCATTGCCGACGCAGGTACCGTACACAGCGCCAGCACCGATACCCGCGACGATCATGCCTAAATAGAATCCGCCGAGGCTTGTCGCGTAGGAGTTGATTACCCACCCTGCGCCACAGAGGACGCCGCCGGCGAGAACCACCAGGCGCGGGCCGTATTTATCGACAAACCAGCCTTCGACCGGCACCAGCCAGGTTTCGAACAGCACGAACAGCGTGAAAGCCCACTGGATCGATGCGCGATCCCATCCGAATTTTTTCGCGATATCGGGGACGAAGAATGTCCAGCCGTATTGGTAATTGGCAATCATCACCATGGCGCCGACGCCGACGGCCAATTGCGTCCAGCGATAGGCATCGCTGACAGGCGTGGTTGCTGCCGGAGCAGTCCCGTGAACTGTGTCTGTCATAGCTCCTCCCGAGGCACGCTTCTGTTTGGCGAGCGTTACCAGCCGAGGCATATTGGTATGTGATATGCCACAGCGCAAGTTATTCTTTCCGCCGAGGTCCTTTGGCCAGATGCAGCCGAGGAGGTTGAGCGTGCAGTGAAACTTCCGGGCAAAAGCAAAAAAGACCCCGGAAATCCGGGGTCACAAGTCGGGAGGTTTGCTTTGCGGGCTCGGCTCGGCTGCGACGGAAGTTTTCCGTTGCAGCGCCGTGTCAGTGGCTCAGAGACCGAAGTAGGGGAGGTCGCCGTTACGGACGGCAATGCGGGCGCTTGCCATCAGCAGGTTATCGAGGGTGACCATGAAGCGGCCGAAAAACGAGGCTGAAGGCGCGTGGCCGAAAG
>JBGQCE010000333.1:0-4829 GCA_041495185.1 Bradyrhizobium sp. | reverse complement strand
TCGCGGACGACCTCCGACAGCCTGACATCCTCGATTTGCGCGACATAGATCGCGGCATTCCAGGCGGCGAACAGCGTCGAGGTTCCGATCGGGCCGCTGACCTCGTCCGGAAGCGTGTGCATGTGATAGCGGAAGATCGAACGGGCGTCGGAGGAAGCGTTGAAATTGTAGTGCCGCGCCTGCCCGCCAAGCTCATGCTTGACCTGGCGCAGGATCGCGTAGCGATCGGTCTTGAACGGATCCTCGCCGGGCCAGACCTGATCGATGATCTCGATGCCGGGATCGTTGCCGTGCGAATGGATGCCGATCAGCCGGCCGCCGGGCCGCAGCGCCCGCACCAGCGGAGTAATCACCTTCGAGGCCTTGAATTCGACGCTCGCCCGCGCCCGATAGGGTTGCGAGGCGATGACCATATCGTAATCGGCCATCACCCGCCCCGGCCGCGGCATGATCGGATCGAGCAGGAACGAGTGATCCTCGCGCCGCAGCGTCAGGATGATGGGCCGCGTATAGAGCGGATTGCCGGTGGTCGGACTGATCCCCGCACGCCAGTTTTCGGCCAAAAACCCCTCGAGCGCTCCGATCTGCTCGGCAAAGCCGTGCGCCGTATTGCCCGACAGCGCGACATCCTTCCAGATCAGGCCTTGCGCCGATGTCACGGAACGCGGCGTCAGCCACGGTGCCTCGGCATAATAGAGATTGGTGATGACCAGGACCGTGGCCGGATGTTCGAACAGACGGTCCGCCATCTTCTCCAGCATCAGCCGCACGTCCTCGTAGCTGATTTCCTTGGCCACGACGTAGAGCGGCATGGTCGGGAAGCGGGCATGCAGCGCCCGCATCACGCGCGACAGCACGGTGCCATCACCGACACCCGCGTCGAAGATCCGAAGCGCCGGCGGCGTCGGCTGCAGATTGCCGAGTTCGAGAGAAATCCTGTTCGCGATCTCGGTTTTCTCGCTGCAGGTCGAGACGAACAGCAGATATTTCTGCCGGTTGTCGAAAAACCGGAAGCCGGCGGGCACGATTTCGGTTGCGGCCGCGGCGCCGTTGACCGGCTTGACCGCCGCGGACGGCCTGGTTCGCACAGGCGCCGCCGCGGTGCGATGCTCGGACAGATAGGCGCGGACCTTGTCGAGCGTGCCGGTCGTGATCTTTGCGCCGTCGCGCAATCGCGATACCAGCTTGCCGTCGTTGACGACCAGCCGTCCGAAGGTGGATTCCGCGGTTTGCGTCGCGCGGCAAAAATCCCGGATTTCGCCGAGAATCTGGTCGGAGGTTCTGGCGGCGGTCTGACCCTGCTGTTCCCCAATCCGCATGGTGGGCTCTCTCTCCCCGCGGTTTTCATCTCTGACGTCATCAAGGGACAGCCGCCGGAGTGCGTCAACCACAAACGGAGTGGGCAACAATCATGGGCATGTGCCCACTAGTTGTTTGACGCGTTTTCTTCACGCGAACCGGCTTCCACTTCGCTGGAAAACGCTTTAGCCGCTATCTTGGCCGGCGCGAGAAGACCGAGATCAAGACCGGCAGCGTCACCAGGATGACCAGCGGCGCCAGCGTCATGCCAGTGACGACAACCACCGCCAGCGGCTTCTGCACCTGGGATCCGATCCCCGCCGACAACGCCGCCGGCAACAGCCCGACACCGGCAACGACGCAAGTCATCAGCACCGGCCGCAGTTGAAGCTCGCCCGTGCGGATCACCGCTGTCACCCGGTCAAGACCCTCGTCGATCAGCTGATTGAACTGCGACAGGATGATGATGCCGTCCATGACCGCGATGCCAAACAGCGCGATGAACCCGATCGCTGCCGACACGCTGAACGGAATCCCCGAAATCAGAAGGCCGAGCACGCCGCCGAAGATCGCCATCGGAATCACGCTCATGGCGAGCAGCGTATCCACCATCGAACCGAAATTGAACCACAACAGCACCGCGATCAGCGCGAGGCTGATCGGCACCACGATCGACAGCCGCTTGATGGCGTCCTGCAGATTGCCGAACTCGCCGACCCACTCGACCCGCGACCCCGGCGGGAGGTGGACCTGGGCGGCGACCTTCGCCTGGGCTTCCCTTACCGCGCCGCCGAGGTCGCGCTCGCGCACCGAAAACTTGATCGGCAGATAGCGCTCCTGCTGTTCGCGATAGATATAGGCTGCACCCGAGACCAGGTTGATCGACGCAACTTCGCTTAAAGGTATCTGCGTGATGGTGCCGTTCGGGCCGGCTGCGCCGATCCGCAAATTATGGATCGCCTCTGCGCTCTTCCGGTATTCGGGGGCAAGGCGAACGATGATCGGAAAATGCCGGTCGCTGCCGGGTTCATAAAGATCGCCGGCACTGTCGCCGCCGATCGCCACCTTGATGGTGGCATTGATATCTCCCGGGGCCAGGCCGTAGCGAGCAGCCTTGGCGCGATCGATATCGATCTGGATCGTGGGTTGGCCTAGCGAGGTGAATACCGCCAGATCGGTAATCCCCTGCACGGTGCCGAGCACCGACTTGATCTTGTTGGCGGTGTCGCTGAGCGCCTGCAGATCGTTGCCGTACAACTTGATCGAGTTCTCACCTTTCACGCCGGATACGGCTTCGGAAACGTTGTCCTGAAGGTATTGCGAGAAATTGAATTCGACGCCCGGAAACTTGTCCTGCAACTGCGCCAGCAACTGCCCGGTAAGCTCTTCCTTGTCATGCGTTCCCGGCCATTCGTCGACCGGCTTCAATGGTGCGAAAAACTCGGCGTTGAACAGGCCCGCGGCGTCGGTGCCGTCGTCGGGGCGGCCATGCTGCGACACCACCGCTTCCACTTCGGGACGGCTGCGGATCACCTTGCGCATCTCGTTGACGTAGGCGTTGCCTTCCTGCAGCGAGATGGTCGGCGGCAAGGTTGCACGAATCCAGAGGTTACCCTCCTCGAGCTTGGGCAGGAACTCCAGTCCGAGCAGACGGCTAAAGATAATGGTCATGACCACGAGGCCCGCCGCTCCAGCCATCACCAGTTTCCGGTTGCCGACGGCCCAGTTCAGCACGGGAACGTAGAGCCGATGCAGGAACGCCATGATCCACGTCTCGGTTTCGCGCATATGCGACGGCAGGATGATCGCGCTCAATGCCGGGGTGACCGTAAAGGTCGCAAGCAGGCCGCCGGCCAGCGCATAGGCATAGGTCCGCGCCATCGGCCCGAAGATGTTGCCTTCGACGCCGCTTAGCGTGAACAGCGGAATGAACGCCGCGATGATGATGGCGGCGGCAAAGAAGATCGACCGCGACACGTCGGCCGCGGCTGAGAGAATGGCATGGCTTTTCATGCCCATGGCGGTGTCGGTCGAAATATGGCTTTGCTCGGCCTCGGAAAGGGCTGTTGTTTGCGACAGCCGGCGGAAGATCGCCTCCACCATGATCACGGTGGCGTCCACGATCAGTCCGAAATCGATGGCGCCGACCGACAGCAGGTTGGCGGATTCGCCGCGCAGCACCAGAATGATAACCGCGAAGAACAGCGCGAACGGGATCGTGGCGCCGACGATCAACGCGCTTCTGAGATCGCCGAGGAAGATCCATTGCAGCAGCACGATCAGGAGAATACCGAGCACCATGTTGTGCAGCACGGTCGCGGTGGTGATGTCGATCAGATCCTTGCGGTCGTAGATGCGCTCGATGTGCACGCCGGGCGGCAGGATGCTGGAATTGTTGATCGAGGCCACCAGATGTTCGACGCGTAGTATAGTCGGCGAGCTCTGCCCGCCGCGGCGCATCAGCACTGTGCCCTGGACGATGTCGTCGTCCTGATCGAGGCCGGCGATACCGAGCCGCGGTTTCTCGCCGACGGTCACGGTGGCGATATCCTTGACCAACACCGGGTTGCCGCCGCTTTGCGATACCATGGTGTTGGCAAGATCGGCGATGGAACGGATCAGGCCGACGCCGCGCACCACGGCGGATTGCGCGCCGATGTCGACAGTATTGCCGCCGACATTGATGTTGGAATTGCTGACGGCCTGCAGCAGTTGCGGCAAGGTCAGGCCGTAGGCGATCAGCTTGTTGAAATCGACCTGCAGTTCGTAGGTCTTGGTCTTGCCGCCCCAGCCGGTGACGTCGATGACGCCGGGCACGGCGCGAAAGCGGCGCTGCAAGACCCAGTCCTGCAGCGTTTTCAGATCGAGCACGCTGTAATTCGGCGGCCCGGCGAGCCGATAGCGGTAAATTTCACCGATCGCGCTGATCGGCGAAATGCCCGGCTGCACGTTGCCGGGCAACGGCGCAAGCTGCGACAGCCGGTTCAGCACCTGCTGCAACGCCTCGTCATAGGTGTAATCGAACGAAAACTGCAGTTTGACGTCGGATAATCCGTACAGCGAAATCGTCCGGATCGTGCGCACGTTCTTGATGCCCGCGACCTGCGTCTCGATCGGGATCGTGATGTAGCGCTCGATCTCTTCCGACGACAATCCCGGACTTTGCGTCACGATGTCGACCATCGGCGGCGTCGGGTCGGGATAGGCTTCGATATTGAGCTGCTTGAACGCGATCAGGCCGCCGATGACCACCACGGCGAACAGGCCCACCATCAAATAGCGGCGGCTGACGGCAATGTCGACAAGACGATCCATTCAGATCGGAGCTTTCAATGGGCTGAAGTTAGCTGCCGGACGCGGCGCGGTCGATGAACAGGCTGCCCTTGGTAACAATCTGCTCGCCGGGTTTCAAATTACCCTCGACCTCGACGAGATCGCCGTTGGTGAGGCCGGTCTTGATCTGGCGGAGTTCGATCGATTTGTCCTCGTGCGCGACCCAGACCCGAACCTGATCGCGCTCGTAGATCAAG
>JBGQCE010000332.1:0-4835 GCA_041495185.1 Bradyrhizobium sp. | reverse complement strand
GGTCTCGATCGGCCAGACCGTCATCAAGTCCAACGCCAAAAAGGTCAGAAAACTCGGCAAGGGTGACGTGATCGGCGGTTTTGCCGGCGCCACCGCGGACGCCTTCACGCTGTTTGAGCGGCTGGAAAGCAAGCTCGAGCAATATCCGGGACAATTGACCCGCGCGGCGGTCGAACTCGCCAAGGACTGGCGTACCGACCGCTATCTGCGGCGGCTGGAGGCGATGATGATCGTCGCCGACAAGGACGTGTCGCTGGTTCTGACCGGCACCGGCGACGTGCTGGAGCCGGAAGCCGGCGTGATGGCGATCGGGTCCGGTGGCAATTACGCCTTGGCGGCCGCCCGCGCGCTGGTCGATTCCGACAAGGATGCCGAGACCATCGTGCGCCGTGCGCTCGATATCGCCGCCGACATTTGCGTCTATACCAATCGCAATGTAACCATCGAGACCTTGCAGAGCGGTTGAGCGATGGCGCCGGATTATGTTTTCCGCCCGATGTCGTCAGGCGATCTCCCATTGATCCGGCGCTGGCTCGAAACGCCCGAAGTAGTGCGCTGGTGGGGACAGCCGGACGAACAATATGCGCTGGTGAGCGGCGATCTCGATCATCCCGATATGGATCAGTTCATTGTCGCCCTTGACGACCATCCGTTCGGCTACGTCCAGTGCTACGCGCTGGGCACCTGGAACCAGGGTTTCGGTTCGCACCCGCCAAAGACCCGCGGCATCGACCAGTTCATTGGCGATCCCGATATGATCGCGCGCGGCCATGGCTCGGGCCTCCTCCGCCAATTCGTCGAAGGCTTGCTGAGATCCGGAATCCCGGGCGTGGTGACCGATCCTGACCCCGACAATGGCCGCGCGGTCCGCGCCTACGCCAAGGCCGGCTTTCAAAACGACCGCATTGTTGATACGCCGGAGGGCCCTGCCCTGTTGATGGTCCGCAACCCATGACGCTTGAACGCGACGCCCCCGCGGCAACCGGTCTTTCGATGTGGCAATGGATGCTGATCGCCGCTGGACTGATCACCCTGCAAGCATCAATCCTGTTTGCGATGGGCCGGGTACCGATCTGCGCCTGCGGTCATGTCAAACTCTGGCACGGTGTGGTGCAGAGCTTGGAGAATTCGCAGCACATAACCGACTGGTACACTTTCTCGCACATCATCCACGGTTTCCTGTTCTATGGCGCGACCTGGCTCATCCTGCCGCGCCTGCCCTGGCCCGCCCGCCTGATTATGGCAATGCTGATCGAGGGCAGCTGGGAGCTCGTCGAAAACTCCAACTGGATCATCGAACGATATCGCGCCGGCACGATGTCGCTCGACTATTTTGGCGACAGTATCGTCAATTCGGTCTCCGATACGCTCTCGATGGTGGTGGGCTTCCTGCTGGCGCGAAAGCTTCCGGTTGCGCTGACGATCGCGCTCGGGATCGCGTTCGAGATTTTGGTCGGGCTTCACATTCGCGATAATCTCACCCTGAATATCATCATGCTGATCCACCCGCTCGAGGCGATTCACCTGTGGCAGGCGGGGCCGCCGATCATTTAACCCCGCTTGTCCTTGCAACATTTAAAACCTACCTAGGGCCTATGACCGACTTCTCCCCCCGTGAAATCGTTTCCGAACTCGACCGCTTCATCGTCGGGCAGACCGACGCCAAGCGTGCGGTCTCCATCGCGCTGCGCAATCGCTGGCGGCGGCTGCAGCTCACCGGCTCGCTTCGCGAGGAAGTGCTGCCGAAAAATATCCTGATGATCGGGCCGACCGGCGTCGGCAAGACCGAGATCGCGCGGCGGCTTGCCAAACTCGCCGGCGCGCCCTTCATCAAGGTCGAAGCCACCAAATTCACCGAGGTCGGCTATGTCGGCCGCGATGTCGAACAAATCATTCGCGATCTCGTCGAAGTCGCGATCGCGCAAACCCGCGAGCGCAAGCGCAAGGATGTGCAGGCTCGCGCCCAGCTCGCCGCCGAGGAACGCGTGCTCGATGCCTTGGTCGGCGCCAACTCCAGCGCCACCACGCGCGATTCGTTCCGCAAGAAATTGCGCGCCGGCGACCTCAACGACAAGGAAATCGAGATCGAGACGCAATCCTCGGGCGGCATGCCGATGTTCGAAATACCGGGCATGCCGGGCGCGCAGATGGGCGCCATCTCTATCGGCGATATCTTCGGCAAAATGGGCGCGCGGACCAAGACCCGCCGGCTGACGGTAGCGGATTCCCATGAGCTTCTGGTCAACGAGGAATCCGACAAGCTGCTCGACAGCGACCAGCTGGTGCAGGAATCGATCAACGCGGTCGAGAATAACGGCATCGTGTTTCTCGACGAGATCGACAAGATCTGCGTGCGCGAAGGCCGCAGCGGCGGCGGCGATGTCTCGCGCGAAGGCGTGCAGCGCGACCTGTTGCCCCTGATCGAGGGCACCACGGTTTCAACCAAGCACGGCGCGGTCAAGACCGACCATATCCTGTTTATTGCGTCCGGCGCATTCCATATCGCCAAGCCGTCCGACCTGCTGCCGGAATTGCAAGGCCGCTTGCCGATCCGCGTCGAACTGGCGGCGCTGACCCGCGACGACCTGCGCCGTATCCTCACCGAACCCGAAGCTTCCCTGATCAAGCAGTATGTCGCGCTGATGCAGACCGAAGGCGTGACGCTCGACATTACCGACGGCGCCATCGACGCGCTTGCCGACGTGGCGGTCGCGGTCAACTCCACCGTGGAGAATATCGGTGCACGGCGGTTGCAGACCGTGATGGAGCGCGTGTTAGATGAGATTTCCTTCGCCGCCCCGGACCGTCATGGCGAGACGATCCAGATCGATGCCGCATACGTGCAGAAGCACGTCGGCGATCTCGCCAAGAACGCGGATTTAAGCCGGTTTATTCTGTAGTTTTTACGACGATCATATCGTCGTCCCTGCGAACGCAGGGACCCATAACCACCCATCTTGGTTGTAGAGGGGATAGCGGCTCCCGCTTATCGCAACACAAACATTGGTGGTTATGAGTCCCGGCTCGCGCGGAGCCTGTCATCGGGCGCGCATTCGCGCGACCCGTTGGCTTGGCCGGGACGACATCGAGAAGAATCGCGCGTTGCGCATCGCGCCTCCGCCATGTGATAGTCCGTACCTGACTTAGCCGCTGTTTCCGGGTGCCGAATGAATCTGCGTGTGCGGGAAAACCCCTGGCGCCTGATGCTTGCCGTCAACGTCGCCGTTCTGATCGGGGTTTTTCTCTACAAGATCACGCGCGAACCCTACGTCCCCTATATTCACCTGCTGGTCGATTATCATTTCGGCTTTACCAAGCGCGCGCTGATCGGCGCCGTCGTATCGCTATTCTTTTCGAAAGTCCCGGTATGGCTGGTGTTCGCGCTCTCTGGCGCCGTCTGGCTCATCACAACAGGGCTGTTCATAAGACTGTTCCGGCGAACCTTCGGTTTCGACGATGAACATATGCCGCTGCTGGTGTTCATGGCGGGGTCGCCGTTCTTTCTGAAAAACTTCATGCACACGCTGGGGCACTTCGATATCTACGGCTGCGCGCTTGCGATTTGTCTGCTGCTGGTGCCGGCGCATTCGATTGTCTTTGTATTGCTCGCGGCGCTGGCCTCGATGATCCTCATTCTGATCCACCACATTCACTTGCTGATGTATGTGCCGACCATCGCGGTCATCGTGGTGCTGCGTTATTACCTCGTACAGGATTTTACGCGGCAAACCGTGACCGTCGGCATCGCTGCGGCACTGTGTGTCGGCCTGCTGTTTTTGGCCGCGCAATTCCGGGGATCGATGGCGGTGCCCGAGGCGGAGTTCGTTCGTTATCTGCAGGGCCGCATGGCCGACCCCACCCGCACCAATCTCCTGAGTTTCAGTTATATCTGGTATCAACCGCTTTCCAAGGAGATCTCGGATACCTGGGAGCGCATGCCTTCCAATATTCTGGGCATTCCGGTGTTTGCGCTGTTGATCTGGCTGCACGCCCCGCTCTGGAAATACTTTGTCAGTTTGATCCGCTCGCTGACAGAGGATTCGCATCGCCGCATCGTCATTGCCGCCATTGTGATGGTGAGCGCGGCCTATCTCATCCTGTTTGCGATCGTGTTCGATTATTCACGATGGATTTCGAACTGGGCGGTCTGCATGTTCCTGATATTGCATGCGGTAAAGACATTGCCCGCCTCGCATTCTCTGCCGCTGATACCAACGAATGATCGAAAGACCACCATTCTCGGGTGGATCGTGACGCTGATCCCGCGCGTCGGGATCGTGAGACCGTTCTGAGCCAATCCTCACGTCGTCCCCGCGCACGCGGGGACCCACGCCGTGTACTATCCGTTCTACCGCTGACGACCGCCGGCTTTCGTAACCATGAAGGCCGGTGGTTATGGGTCCCGGCTCGCGCGGAGCCTGTCATCGGGCGCGCATTCGCGCGACCCGTTGGCTTGGCCGGGACGACGGGAAGCTTTGCTGGTCGTGATTTGCGACGCCTGGCTAGATCTTCGCCCTCCTGATGCGCACGTAAAGCGCGCCCTCGCCGCCATGGCCGATATGCGCTTCCTCAAAACCAACCACCAGCGCGCGAAACTCCGGCAGGCTCAGCCATTGCGGCACCTGGCGGCGCAGCACCCCGCGTTCGGTTTCAGCGCCCATTTTGCCCTTGCCGGTGATGACCAGCACGAAGGTCAGGCCGTCGCTGTGGGCACGTTGCAGGAAAGCTGACAGCGCGTGGTGGGCGCGCGTCTGCGTCATGCCGTGCAGATCGAGCCGGGCATCGATTTCTTTCCGTCCGCGCGACAATTGCGAACGCTCGCGGCGTCCCAGTGG
>JBGQCE010000331.1:0-4853 GCA_041495185.1 Bradyrhizobium sp. | reverse complement strand
GTGCCGGGGCTGATCGGCACCCCGCGCCCCAAGGACAAACCGGAACCCGCGCATCATTTGACCCATCAGACCATCACCGGCGAGCGCGGCAGGCCGGAAGACGTCGCCGCAGCGGTGCGATTCCTGTGCGGTCCCGGTGGACGCTACATCAACGGACAGGCCATCCACGCCAATGGCGGGGCCTATCTCAGTTCGTAATGCATGGCACGCGCGGGGTTTCGCTGCGGACTGCGGGATAAATGCGCTCCTCTATCCTCGTTTTTGATGGTACCTATCGGCGCATGAACCAACAGACAAAAATCGACATCCGGCATTCCACCTGTCCGCACGATTGTCCGTCGGCCTGCGCGCTCGATGTCGAGGTGATCGATGGTTCCACCATCGGCCGGGTGCGCGGCTCCAAGCTGCAGAGCTATACCGCCGGCGTGATCTGCGCCAAGGTCGCGCGCTACGCCGAGCGCATTCATCATCCGGATCGGCTGATGCATCCGCTGCGCCGGACAGGCGCAAAGGGCTCCGGACAATTTGCCCGGATTTCGTGGGACGAGGCGCTGGACGAAATCGCTGGTCGATTCAACAAGGCCGAGCGCGAGTTCGGCGCCGAATCGGTCTGGCCCTATCACTATGCCGGCACCATGGGGCTTGTGATGCGAGACGGCATCAACCGCCTTGCGCATGTGAAAAAATATTCCCGCTTCTACTCTACAATCTGCGTCACAGTCGCTCGCGTGGGATTTGCCATCGGCACCGGCAAGGTTGCCGGTGTCGATCCGCGCGAGATGGGTGTTTCCGACCTGGTCGTGATCTGGGGTACCAATCCCGTGAATACCCAGGTCAATGTGATGACGCATGCGATGCGCGCCCGAAAAGAGCGCGGCGCCAAAATCGCGGCGATCGATATCTACAACAACGACACCATGAAGCAGGCCGACATCAAGATCATCCTGCGGCCGGGTACCGACGGCGCCTTCGCCTGCGGCGTCATGCATGTGTTGTTCCGCGAAGGCTACGCCGATCGGGCCTATATGGAGCGCTACACCGACTGCCCCGGTGAGCTCGAGGCGCATCTCGCGACGCGAACGCCGGAATGGGCCTCATCGATTTGCGGCGTGCCGATAGGGGAGATCGAGGCATTCGCCCGTCTGGTCGGTCAGACAAAACGCTCATTCTTCCGGCTCGGCTATGGCTTCACCCGCGGCCGCAATGGCGCCGCGCAAATGCACGCGGCGCTGTGCATTCCGGCCGTAACGGGCGCCTGGCAATACGAAGGCGGCGGCGCGTTTTTCAACAATTACGCGATCTGGAAGTTCGATGAATCGATCATCGAGGCGCACGACGCGGTCGACGGCACCACCCGGGTGCTCGATCAGTCCAAGATCGGGCGTATCCTGACCGGCGATGCCGAGGCGTTGAGGGGCGGCGGCCCGGTCAAGGCGATGCTGATCCAGAACACCAATCCGATGACGGTGGCGCCGGAACAGACGCTGGTGCGCCAGGGATTTGCGCGCGAAGACCTGTTCATGGTGGTGCATGAGCAATTCATGACCGAGACCGCCGTCATGGCGGACATCGTCCTGCCCGCGACTATGTTCATGGAGCACGACGATCTCTATTACGGTGGTGGTCAGCAGCACATTTCGGTCGGCGCCAAGCTGATCGAGCCGCCCGGCGAGTGCCGGTCCAACCATGAGGTGTTGCAGGGCCTCGGCCGCCGCCTCAACGCCGTGCATCCCGGATTCGACATGTCGGCGCGCGAATTGATCGACGCCACGCTCAAAAAGAGCGGTCATGGCGACATCGAGACGTTGGAAGCCGATCTATGGCGCGACATCCAGCCGGATTTTCGCACCGCGCATTACCTCGACGGCTTCGCGCATGCGGATGGCAAGTTCCACTTTAGGGCTGATTGGGCACACCCCCCGATCGCGAGCCCCGGACTGATGGGTGCGTGGGACAAGATGCCGTCGCTGCCCGATCACTGGACCATCATCGAGGAGGCGGATGAAGCACATCCGTTCCGCCTTGCCACCAGTCCGTCGCGCAGCTTCCTCAATACCACCTTCAACGAAACGTCATCATCGCAGGCGCGCGAGGGGGCGCCGACCGTGATGATGCATCCGGCCGATGCCGCTTCGCTTGACATTGCCGATGGCGACGCCGTCGTGCTGGGCAATATGCGGGGCCAAACGACACTGACCGCAAAGATATTCGACGGTCTGCGCCGCGGCGTGCTGATCGCGGAATCCATTCACGCCAACAAGGAACACATCGGCGGCCGCGGCATCAATACCTTGACGGGAGCCGATGCGATCGCGCCGATCGGCGGTGCGGCGTTCCACGACAACAAGGTCTGGGTGAAAAAGGCTGCTCCGTCAGCCACTCCGGAACCTTAAATCGCCCTTGCGGTCTGCCGTCATCCTGCCGTTAATGTCCGCCGACAACAGCCGAGGCGAGCAGGACAATGACTGACAAGAACAGCGTGATGCTTGAAAAGCGCGGACAGGCTTTCTGGATCACCATCAACCGGCCGGAGAAGCGCAACGCCATCAATGGTGACGTGGTTGCCGGTATCGCAAAAGGCTATCGCGAGGCGCATGACGATCGGGATGTGCGCGTGATCGTCCTGACCGGAGTTGGAGACAAGGCGTTTTGCGCCGGCGCCGACCTGCAGCACACCGGGGCTGCCTTCGCCGTCGATTTTGCCAAGCCGAATGTCGATTATGCGGATCTGCTGCGGCTGTCGCAGAACGCCACCAAGCCGGCGATTGCGCGCGTTGCCGGCGTCTGCATGGCCGGCGGCATGGGCCTATTGTGTATGACCGACATGGCGGTCGCCGCCGATCAGGTGATCTTCGGATTGCCCGAAGTAAAGGTCGGCGTGTTCCCGATGCAGGTGTTGAGCCTGTTGCAGTCGATTGCGCCGCGGCGCCTGGTCAACGAGTGGGCATTGACAGGCGAACCCTTCGACGCCCGCACCGCGCACGCGGCGGGACTTCTGAATTATGTGGTGCCGGCAACCGAGCTCGACGCCAAGGTCGACTGGCTGATCGGGCGCATCGCCGACAAATCGCCGACCGCGATCCGGCGCGGCAAATACGCCATGCGCGCGATCGCATCGATGTCGTTCGATGAAAGCATCGCCTACACCGAAAGCCAGATCGCATTGCTGGCGATGACGGAGGACGCCAAGGAAGGCCTCAAGGCGTTCGCCGAAAAGCGCAAGCCGTCATGGCCGGGGAAGTAATCTGTCCCGAATTGCGTGACTTGTCGCACTAGTCTTGGGGCGCTCAAGCCGCCCCAACCAACGCATCGCCGATCTCCATGCCACGCGCCAGCGCCTCGTCATCGCAACGATAGTTGCAAGTATCGAGAAGATGCCAATCTGCTTCAATATTGTAGTTCATCGAAAGGCCCAGATCGTCGAGGAGTGGAGAGCGGCGACGACAAATTGTCGTTCGAGGGCCCTTTGAGGTCACGTCAATCGGCTCATTTTGCGCAAGACCAGTCGTAATTTCTTTGAAATCGAACGGTATCGCTGGAGCAGCGGAAAAGATCTCAGGTCGGCATTTTCTTGCTCGAGCGTACTCACCCTAGCGCGAAGTGCTTCATTAGATATGCGGTATGCTCTCTGCCCGGCTTGAAACTCCTCGTGTAGAGTAAGATAGGAGGTCCAGCGCTCCAGATCGGCGAGCTCCATTCGGGGAAGCAGCGCACCGAAGCCGTGCTTCTGCAGCAGGTGATCAATAAAAGACCCTTCTGGTGGGCCAAGGTAGCGCGGAATCCCAGCGCGACGCCACGTTTCATTAAATAAGTGCAAAAAGGTCGCCTCTGCGCACTGGCTCTGCAACCGGTCGCATTGTGCAGGATCGAACAACTTTGGAACTTCGAGCGCCGAGATCGGATATGTCATTTCCCTCGGTTGACCGAATTTCGCCAGGTTGTACTTTGCTACCATCTCAGTAAAAAGGTCCGGTCCCGTCTCCCCATAAAGCGGGGTTTCCGCTAACGCGACGCATTTTTCCAACGCTTCTGCCATCGCAGGGTGCCCCGCCGGGAACTTGAGCACCGAAAAGGTGGCTCTCATCGGATCAAAAGTTTCCATTGAAAAGAAGATTTCTTGTTGGGGCAACTCGGGGCGCAGGAGAACGACGTCCAGATCAATCCACCAACCGCCTATCCTATGCAGCATCGCATATCGAAATAGATTGGCATGGAGGGCAAAGCTGCCCCGACCGATATCGTTTTGGTAGCGCAGAACATGATCCGTCGGCCAAATCTCGTTGCCGTCCTTTCTGACGATCCAGTCGGGGACCGCGATTTCGGAATCATACGTGTAGAGTTCAATCCGATGACCCCGATCAACAAAGCTCCGCAGGCCGACTAGTTGATAGGGCCCAAGTGAACTGCCGTGCCAAAAGCAGCGAACCGTTGTTGGCCGATCGCTAAGAGTGAAAGTCGATGGCAGCATCAAGTCCATCCGTGAGTGATGGCCATTATTTGAATTGAAATGTTCTGCCCACGATACCAAAAATTGCGTCGTGAACGTATTGGGGCCAGATTTGGCCCGGCGACGGCCGGGCCTGTTCTCACTCGACGGTTCGCATAATTCTCGTACGACGACGACCACGTCGGTTTCGTGCGATGCTGATGTAGCTGCAGCTACCCCGCATTGGCCTTTAATCCCGCGGCCTCGATGCCCGCGACTGCGCAGCTCTCGTCATTGTCAGAGGTATCGCCGCTGACGCCAACAGCGCCGAGCAGAGCGCCGCCATCCTGGATCAGCACGCCGCCGGGCACCGGCACCATCCGGCCCTGCGCAAGCGTATTCACCGCACCGATGAAATAGGCCTGCT
>JBGQCE010000330.1:0-4855 GCA_041495185.1 Bradyrhizobium sp. | reverse complement strand
GTCGCTCGGTCTTGATCCCGAGGCCTACCTCGCCAACAACGACGCCACGGCATTTTTCGCCGCGACCGGCGATCTGTTGCTGACCGGCCCCACGCTCACCAACGTCAACGATATCAGGGTGATTCTGGTGGACGGGGTGTGAGGCGCGTAAAAACGCGCTGTCATTCCGGGGCGCGAGCAAAGCGAGCGAACCCGGAATCTCGAGATTCCGGGTCTGGTCCTTCGGACCATCCCGGAATGACGGGACTACTAAAACTCCCGAGCGATGGTCGCCAGCATCTCCAGCAATGCGGTGCGGTTGACGGGTCCCAGCAACTCGTTGAGGCGCGCCTCGTGCTTGGCGGCGACGAGCTTCTTCGCGCGCGCCAGAACCGCCCGGCCCTTGTCGGTCAGGACAAGGATGTGGGAGCGGCGATCGTTGGTCGAACGGATCCGCGCGCACAGATCGCGGCTCTCCAGGCCGTCGAGCATCGCCACGAAATTCGGCCTGAGGATGCCGAGCGTGTTGGCGATCTCGGTCTGGTTGCGTCCGGGATTCTTGTCGAGCAGCAACAGAACCGAGAACTGCGCCGGGGTCAGTTGCAGCGGCGCGACGCAGCGCAGGAAATCCTCGAAGATCTTCAGTTGGGCGCGTTTGAGTGAATAGCCGAGCAACTCGGACAATTCACCCATCTGCAGCGCGCTGCCCTCGGCAGCACCCTCCGCAGGCTCCTTGCGGGCGGGGCGGGACGCCTTGGCGGTATCGACCGCGGCGGTCTTGGAAACAGTCATCGCTCGATGCTCGCAATCCCGGTAGGCTGGAAATGGCCCGCCGGTGACGGTCGGGCCTTGAGATTATATTTGATAATTGTTATCGATCATATCAAATACCGGCAGGCTTTTTCAACTGCTGTTATCGGACGGTGGCGCGGCCCCCCGGGATCGCGACCGGGCCGAGGTGTGAGGGGGAGCGCCCGGTCTTGAATACGACGATTATGCTGTTCCTGATGCAGGACGGCATTACCAATGGCGCAATCTATGCGCTGCTTGGCCTTGCGCTGGTGCTGGTGTTCGCGGTTACCCGCGTGATCCTGATTCCGCAGGGCGAATTCGTCACCTACGGCGCGCTGACCTATGCCTCGCTGTCATCGGGCCAGATGCCGGGCACCGCGCGGCTGGCGGTGGCAATGGGTATCGTGGCGTTCGGCCTCGATCTGTTCGCCGGCCGAAGGTCGCTGCATCTCAGACTTGTCGGGCGAGCGCTGGCGGTCAATATCGTGCTGCCTTGGGTTATCTTCGCCCTGACATCCTGGCTCGCCGGCCGCCATCCCCCGATGGCCGTCAACATCGCGCTGTCGCTATTGATCGTCGCGGCGATCGGACTGTTTCTCTATCGCATCGCGTTTCAGCCGATCGCGCATACCTCGGTACTGGTGCTGCTGATCGCCTCGGTGGGCTGCCATCTCGCGCTGCAGGGTTTTGGCCTGGTGTTTTTCGGCGCCGAAGGCCAGCGCGGCCCGACGATTTCGGATGCAGCCTTCACCGTCGGCCCGCTGCACTTCACCGGCCAGAGCATCGCCGTCTACGCCATCACGATCGCCTTCATCGTCGGCCTCTGGCTGTTTTTCGGGCTCACGCTCTATGGCAAGGCGCTGCGCGCCACCGCGGTCAACCGTCTGGGCGCGCGCCTGGTCGGGATTAGAACCACGCTGTCAGGACAGATCGCGTTCCTCCTGGCTTCCGTGATCGGGGCGATTTCGGGAATCCTGATCGTGCCGATCACGACGCTGTATTACGACACCGGATTTCTGATCGGCCTGAAAGGTTTTATTGCCGCGATCATCGGCGGCCTCGTCAGCTATCCCCTGACCGCGGTCGCGGCGCTGGTGGTCGGCACCGTGGAAGCGTTTTCCTCGTTCTATGCCAGCAATTTCAAGGAGGTCATCGTCTTCACGCTGATTCTTCCGGTTCTCGTGCTGCGGTCGCTGGCGGCGCCCGCGGTCGAGGAAGACAAGGATTGATCGCGATGACGCAGCGGCTGCCCATTATGGTGTTCGCTCTTGTCATGGCGGCGATCCCGTTCATTCCGGGCATGCCACCGTTCTGGATCGTGCTGCTCGACAACATCGGGCTCGCAGCCCTGGTGGCGATGGGCCTTGTGCTGCTGACCGGCGTCGGCGGCCTCACCTCATTCGGCCAGGCGGCGTTTTGCGGGTTTGGCGCCTATACCACGGCGGTGCTGACGACGGCCTACGGTGTGTCGCCGTGGCTGACGCTGCCGCTCTCGCTTCTGGTCTCTGGCATCGCCGCGGTCGCGCTCGGCCTCGTCACGGTGCGATTGTCCGGCCACTATTTGCCGCTCGGCACCATCGCCTGGGGTCTTGGCCTGTTCTATCTGTTCAGCAAGCTCGAATTCCTCGGCCGCAATGACGGCATCTCCGCCATCCCGCCGCTGATGATCGGTTCGCTCCGCATGATCGACCCCGGAACGATCTACTTCGCGATCTGGACCGCGGTCTTGCTCTCTGCGCTGCTCACCACAAACCTCCTGGACTCGCGAACCGGCCGCGCGATCCGCGCGCTGCGGCGCGGACATATCGCCGCCGAAGCCTTTGGCGTGCAAACGCCGCGCGCCAAGCTTCTGGTTTTCATCTATGCCGCCGTGCTGGCAGGCCTCTCCGGCTGGCTCTATGCGCATTTCCAGCGCGCCGCCACTCCCACCCCGTTCGGCGCGCAGGCCGGCATCGAATATCTCTTTATCGCCGTTGTCGGCGGCGCCGGCTATGTCTGGGGCGGCGTGCTTGGTGCTGCCATCGTCGTCGTCCTGAAGGAAATTCTTCAGAGCTATTTGCCGTATCTGTTTCACGGCGAAGGCCAGCTCGAGACCATCGTATTCGGCATCCTGCTGGTAGCGCTGCTGCAACTGGCGCCGACCGGGGTGTGGCCCTGGCTGATGACACGGTTGCCGTTCAAGCCAACCCGCAGGCGGCCCGATACATCGCTTACCTTGCCGGCGCGCGTCAGAGCCGCGGGCGCTCCCGACGTGCTGTTGCAGATCGACAATGCGCGCAAGCAGTTCGGCGGCGTGATTGCCGTCAACAACGTCTCGTTCGACGTTCAGGCCCGCGAGATCGTGGCGCTGATCGGCCCGAACGGCGCCGGCAAGAGCACGACCTTCAACCTGATCACCGGCGTGATCACCTCCTCGGGCGGCAAGATCTCCGTTCTCGGCAAGAATATCGATAACGCGCCGCCGCAGGAGGTGGCAAAGCTCGGCATCTCCAGAACCTTCCAGCATGTCAAACTGGTGCCGGACATGAGCGTATTGGAAAACGTCGCGATCGGCGCGCATCTGCGCGGCCATTCCGGCGCCATCTCCAGCATGTTCCGTCTCGACCGCGCCGACGAGGCGAAATTGCTGGCGGAAGCGGCACGTCAGATCGAGCGCGTCGGCCTCAGTGACCAGATCGACGCGCTGGCGGGCAGCCTGTCGCTCGGCCAGCAGCGCATCGTCGAGATCGCGCGTGCGCTGTGCGTCGACCCGATGCTGCTGCTGCTCGACGAGCCGGCGGCGGGATTGCGGCATATGGAGAAGCAACGGCTCGCAGGCCTGCTGCGTCAGTTGCGCGACGGCGGCATGTCGGTGCTGCTGGTGGAGCACGACATGGGGTTTGTGATGGATCTGGCCGACCGCGTCGTGGTGCTCGACTTCGGCACCAAGATCGCCGAAGGCACGCCGGACGCGATCAAGACCAATCCCGAGGTGATCAAGGCCTATCTCGGAGCCGTTTCATGAATCCCGGCATGAGCGCGCTATTGTCGGTGTCATCCGCGCATGTCGCCTACGGCAAGGTCGAGGCGGTCCGTTCGGTGTCGCTCGACGTCGCCGGCAACGAGATCGTCACCATCATCGGCGCCAATGGCGCCGGCAAGACCACGCTGTTGAACGCCATCATGGGGATCCTGCCGCTAAAAGGCCGCGTGGCCTTTGCCGGCGAGGACATCGCGCGGCTCGAGATCGAGGACCGCGTCGCGGCGGGCTTGAGCCTGGTGCCGGAACATCGCGAGCTGTTCGCCACCATGAGCGTCGAGGACAATCTGCAGCTCGGCGCATTCCGGATCGCCAAGGCGGTCGCGGCGAAATCCTTCGAGCGGGTCTACACGCTGTTTCCGCGGCTGAAGGAGCGGCACAAGCAACTGGCGGGGACGCTGTCGGGCGGCGAACAGCAAATGCTGGCGATGGGCCGCGCCTTGATGGGCGCGCCGCGGCTGTTGATGCTCGACGAGCCGAGCCTGGGCTTAGCCCCGATCGTCGTCGCCGATATTTTCCGCACCATCGGCGAGTTGCGCGCAGCCGGCGTGTCGGTGCTGCTGGTCGAGCAAAACGCGCAGGCCGCGCTGCGGATCGCCGACCGCGCCTATGTGATGGAGCTCGGCGAATTCATCCTGAACGGACCGGCGAAGGATATCGCGACCAACGCGCGCGTGGCCGCAAGCTATCTCGGCTTTCAGCACGAGGGCGCGAGCGCGGTTTAGAGTCTCTTGTTCTGACCCTGCATTTGCGCTGCACTTACCCTCCCCTCCAGGGGGGTAAGAAAAAGCCGGCCCCTTGATAGAGGCCGGCTCTGACGTCATTCGTTCAGATAGTTGAAGCGCGACAGCCATCCCTCACTTCACCAGGACGTATTTTCCGTCTTTCACCGTCAGCAGGATGCGCGAGCGATCGTCGAGACCGTAGCGATCCGTTTCGGTGAAGTTATAGACGCCCTGGCTCGCGGCGATGTCGCGCTCGGTCAGCAGCGCCTGGCGGATGGCATCGCGGAATTCCGGCGTTCCCGGCTTGCCCTTCTTTAGCGCCACCGGAACAATGCGTTCG
>JBGQCE010000329.1:0-4856 GCA_041495185.1 Bradyrhizobium sp. | reverse complement strand
CCGCGGTCATGAAAAACGAGCGTTGGGTCGCGACTTCGGCGCCTGACAGCAAGAGATAAAAGGCGGCGGCAGCAAGCGCTGCCGCGGCCGACCATTTCTTGATCGGAAAATGGACGGTGAGCCCGGGGATCAGCGCCAGCAACGCGCGGACCGCAAAGAACACCACGCCGGCGACAACCGCCATGTGGTAACCCGAAATCGAGAGCACGTGTCCGAGCCCGGAGATGAACATCGCATCGTTGACCGGCGCGGAAATCGCGTCGCGGCGGCCGGTCAACAGCGCGGTTGCAATCGCACGCCGGTCGCCATCGAGCGCGGTTCGTATGCGCGCGTCGATCGCGTCGCGCAGACCTTGCATGAATGCCGCGTAGCGCAGCGACAACCCGCCGCTGGCCGGCGGTTCCGCGGTCTTGATCGCGCCCATCACAAATCCGGAGGCGCCGATCCCAGAGAAATACATATCGCGGCCGAAATCGTAACTGCCCGGCCGCATTGGGGCGAGCGGCGGCTGCAGCCGCGCTTTCAATTCGACGAAACTGCCGACCGCGGGCGCGGTGCCCTTGCGCACCGACAAGCGCACCCGCTCCAGTTTTGTCTGCCCGCGCGGACTTTCAATTTGCATAACACGCAGCACGAACCGGTCGGTGCGTTCGCGGATGTCGCGGGTCTCGACGAATCCCGACAGCGACACCGAGTACATTGGCCTCGCCAGCACGCCATGCGCGACCCGCGCGGTTTTCCACGTCGCCGCCGCGAAACCCGCGGCGACAGCGGCGATCATCACCAGAAGCGGAAATATCTTTTGCCGCCGCAGCCAAAACGCCGCGCCGCAAAGAGCGGTGGCGGCGAGCGCGGCGACCGGCAAAACCGGCTCGCGATCCGCGGTGAAATAAAATGCGATCCCGGTGCCGAATGCGACGGGCACCCAGGGCAGCAACCGGCCGGCGCCGGCTTCAGCTGTGATCCACTCGCGCAGTTTCGCGATCAGCGACGGCCACGCAACGAAACCGGATGGCGTAATGCCGCCTACCGCCTCGCGCGGCGGCCAGGTTCCCGCGACCCCTTGCGTCCGGGTCCTGCCCCGCTCTGCCATCCGGCTGTACCCTACGCAACATCCGACGTCGAAATGCTACCGTAAGCTGTGACCAGCCGGCTAGCGGAACGGACGGAGAATATCGGGGAAAGGGCGTGGCCTTACAAACGCGCCGTTAAAACTCACTTGCAAGCCTGGCTGACCGATGTCCGCTTTTGGGGAAAATGCAGACATCCCGTTTCGAGTGTCGCACGACTGTTTTTGACCCGAAGCGGAAGGTTTGTCAGCTATTTGAGCTCCTGCGGCATGGCCGTGATTGCATTCGGTCGATCCATCCAGCCCATCGTGTCGGACCGTGTCACTTCATAAGGGCCTGATATACGAGATTGCGAAGGAGCGAGCGGTAATGCACACCCTGCACCGGCGGTATTTGTATCATCAAAACCGCAATCAGCTTCTCCTTCGGATCGACCCAAAAGGCCGTACCATATAGGCCAATCCAATAGAACTCTCCGGGCGATCCCGGCAGTGGATTGCGTCCGGCTTGATTACGGACCGCGAACCCAAGCCCAAAGCCCTGGCCATCTTCGGGGGTCGGCGCAAACGCCTGCGCGTGAAAACCTAGCAGCGTTACCGGACTAAATGCAATTCCCGGCGGCAAGTGATCGGACGTCATGAACCCAACGGTCCTCGGAGACAACAAATGCACACCGTCCAGCTCGCCGCCATTCAGCATCATCTGAGCAAACCGTACGTAATCGGAAGCGGTTGAGACCATGCCGCCGCCGCCTGACATCCAATTGGGTCGTTTGGTTACATCAGGCATCGGCGGCCGCTTTCCGGTCGCCGCGTCGATCTGGGGCTGAGCGACGCGCGCTGCCTTCTCTTCGCTAACATAGAAACCCGCGTCAGATAGCCCGATTGGTTTGGCGATACGGTCAGCAATGAATTGATCCAGGCTCACGCCGGAAACAACCTCGACAATGCGCCCCAACACGTCGGTGGACATGCTGTAATCCCACGTGGTTCCGGGTTGGGAGCCAAGCGGAAGTTTTGACAGTTTCGAAACAAGCTCCGCGAGGGTCTGACCCGGTTCAAAAAGTTTTGCATCATTGTAAGCCTGTTTGACGAGGGACTTGCCGAAGATGCCATAGGTGAGACCCGAAGTGTGCCGTAGCAGATCGTGCACCGTCATTTCGCGTCGTGCAGGTTCAAGGGATAATTCCGGATTTCCCGTGGCGGGATTGATTTTCTCCAATCCCACTTGAAGATTTTTGAACTCAGGCAGATAGACTGAAACCGGATCGAGCAACTGAAGCTTGCCCTCTTCGACCAACATCATTGCAGCTACGGAAGTGAACGGTTTGGTCATCGATGCAATCCGGAAGATTGCGTCGGTCTTCATCGGCACCTGTTTCTCGCGATCCTGGAACCCGAACGCCTTGAAATAAGCCACCTTGCCATTGCGGGCGATCAAAACCACGGCTCCGGGTATCGCGCCTCTATCGACGTCCGCTTGGAACGTGCTCGTCAATCGCTTCAGCCGTTCTGATGAGAACCCAACTGCTTCAGGCTGGCTCGCCTTGGGTAAACCTTGCGCAAGGGCCGAGAATGCAATGCATGTCGCCACTGCCGACATGCAAATCACATGGCGGAACTTCATTCGGCGGTGCGTGCGCATACTTCCCTCCTGTTGCCCTCTAAGCCAAGGCTTACCGTGGGCTCAACCTGCGCGCCAATCGTGCTGATGTGTTTGATTCAAATCAAGAGGGCTCGCCGAGGGATTGCGCGAGCCAACGGATCAACCAATCAACACGGCCGCAAGACTTTCGGTTGTGGCAGATACTGTTGCAAAAGCCTTTTTGCATCGACCGATACAAATTTTCCGGGCCGTACACGCGGCGATCGACTAATCATTTGAGGGACTACATTATCCTGCGATGAACTCACAGGCGACTTCGGTAACGGCCTGGAGGCGACATCAGTCGGCGATTGCGGCTTGTTTGGTCGTTTTGCGGGAAATTGATCGCATAACATTTTGGGAGTTTTGCAACAGTATCGGCACTTTTCGGACATCGCGCAATGTCCGACTTGAGTCCGTAATGCGCGCCAAAGCGGACATCGCAATGATCCTCCCCAGGGGTTCAATCCTTCGAGGAGGGAATCGGCGTTGAGGACGGCGGAAACCGGCGCGGCAGCAGGCTAGCGGAACGGACGGAGAATATCGGGGAAAGGGCGTGGTCTCACAAACGCGCCGTTGTCGCGGCTCCGGCGCCCGTTCTTGTTTCGGCTCCGCAAAGCTCGCGACGTATAAAGCGCTCCGATAATTCAAATCGGTCAAGATTTGATATATCGCAAAGCGCCGTGTCTTGTTTCTTGCGAAAATTTATTATGTGCACCGAACACGACCTGTTTCGGACGCTTTACGACGCGAACCACGATCGCGTGTATCGGCTGCTTGGGCGCATTGTGGGCCCGCAAGAAGCCGAAGATCTAACTCAGATCGTGTTTGCGAAAGCCACCAGAGCTTTGCCGCAGTTTCGTGGCGACGCACAGGTTTCAACGTGGCTTTACCGGATCGCGGCCAATGTCGCTTCCGATTGGCTCCGCAGCCGATCGGCACGCGAGGCAAAGTTGACAGTTCATCTCCCCGAAGTCGTAGACGACGCGACAAGCCAGGGGAGTGCGAGTGTCGTACTTCTCGACATTCAATCATCACCGGAGCAGAAGCTTGTCCGCAAAGAGATGCGTGATTGCATTCGTGGCGAGATAGGACAACTTCCCGAGGGCAACCGGGAGGTACTCATTCTTGGCGAACTTGGCGGCCTCACGGACGATGAAGTCGCTCAGATCCTCGGAATAAGCCGAGCCAACGCCAAAGTGAAATTGCACCGCGCGAGGGCGCAGCTGAAGAAGGCTGTCGAAGCACGCTGCGACTTTTACCGTACCGAGCTGTCCTGCGCACCGAGTTCGCCTGCCTGCTGTCCGCCCGCCGCTCTCCCGGACGGCGCCCGATCCGATCGCTGATCGGCCCCCCGAACGCTGTAACCTTTTCCGATCGGGCCCCGTCTAAGGGGTCAAGCCGGTCGCAAACGGCCGCGTGATCGAGGTCCGGGCTGCAATCGGGACGGCCGATTTGAGACCGGACGGGAGTACGAAACATGAAAAAACAATTTCACGCGCCTTACGTCTTACTCGCGCTCGCACTCGTTGGGATAGCCGTTGCGTTCTATGACGCCTACCAGCTCTATAACGGCCAGGCGCTGTGGTGTCCGCCGCCCATCAATGGATGCAACGAGGTCGCGAGTAGCCCGTATGCGCGCATTTACAATCTGCCGGTAGGTTATTTTGGCGTCGTCTACTACTTGTACATGTTCGGCCTGGCGGCGCTGCTTGCGTTCGATCCATTTTCGCGCGGGCTGCGGTTCGCGGCGCTTGCCTATTCCGCCTTGGGCTTGTGCTTCTCGATCTATTTCATGTATTTGCAGATCGCCTTCATCCACGCCTTCTGCATTTACTGTCTGGTCTCCGCAGTCACGACCCTTCTTCTGTTCATCGCGGCACTCTCCCATTTTAGAGCGAGGGGAGGATGACGCACGCGCGGCGTTAACCTTTATTAACGGCCCTGTGACTAAGATTCCCGAATCAATCGGGGGCTTGGCAATGCCACGCAGGATGATGCTGTCTGTTTTCGTTACCGCCGTCAGCGTGGTGACCGCCAGCGCCGCCGATCTCCCGGCACAGAGCCGGCTGGGCACGATTTTTTCGGAGCCTTACGCGGCGCGGCCCTATGCCGTTCGGTCACCCGGGTATCGGGCACCTG
>JBGQCE010000328.1:0-4882 GCA_041495185.1 Bradyrhizobium sp. | reverse complement strand
CAGGATAACCTGCGGCGTCAGTGGAATCTCGGTAATAATAGCGCCGAACGGCTTGAGCGCATCATTCACGGCATTCGCCACCGCCGCAGCTGCTCCCGCCGTCCCGGCCTCCCCCGCGCCCTTTGCCCCCAACTCGGTCTCCAATGTCGGCGATACCACATGGCCTACATCTATATCAGGCATTTCACCGGACATCGGAACCAGATAATCGGCCATATTGGCGTTGGTCAGCTGTCCGCGCTCATCGTAGATGCATTTCTCGAACAGCGCCGCCCCAAGGCCCTGCACCACCCCACCGCGGATTTGCTCGTCGACCAGCTGCGGATTGATGATCGTGCCGCAATCCTCAACCACCCAATGCCTGAGCAGCTTGACGAAGCCCGTATCGGTGTCAACCTCGAGCCACGAAGCCTGAACGCCATTGGTGAATGCGAAGGGATATTCGCGCGGCACGAAATGGCGCGTCGCCATCAGCTCGGGCTGAATGCCCGGCGGCAGCGTGTCGGGGCGGAAATAGACTATTCTGGCGAGCTCCCGCAACTCGATGCGCGGCGACCCGTCGCTGGTGCTCACGATCGCATTGTTGACGATATCGAGTTCGGCCGGGGAAGACTGCAGGATGGCGGCAGCGACCTCCAGCACGTTCTTGCGCAGGATCTTCGCCGCCTGAAGCGCCGCCTCGCCGCCGATTCCAGCACCGCGCGATGCCCAGGTGCCGCCACCATAAGGCGTGTTGTCGGTATCGCCCAGAATGACGCGGACACGCTCCATCGAGACCCCCAGCACGCTGCCAACGATCTGCGCCGTGAGAGATTCCGAGCCCTGTCCCTGCTCGGTGATGCTGGTCTGGCAGATCACTGAACCCTGGGCGTCCAGCCGCACGGCGACGCCATCCTGCGACGAGATCCGGGCGCCGCCGACGCCGTAAAACGCCGCACTTGGATTGGTGACCTCGATGAAGCTGGCAATGCCGATGCCGCGATGAATGTTCTTTTTGCGCAGCGCCGCCTGCTCGGCGCGTAGCGCTTCGTAGTCCATCATTTTCATGAGTTTGCCCATCGCCGCGTGATGCGACAACTGCTCAAACCTCAGGCCGGAAGGCGACGCACAGGGATAGGCGTCATCGGCGATAAGATTGCGGCGGCGGATTTCCACCGGATCCATCCCGATTTTTGCCGCCGCGAGATCGATCAGACCTTCAGTCACGGAACATGCAATCGGATGGCCGACGGCGCGATACTGGCACATCATGTTTTTGTTCTGGAACACGACACGGGCGCGGGCGCGATAATTCTTCGTCACATAGGGACCGCCAACCAGATTGACGACCTGGTTCGCTTCAATGGCGCTGGTGCGTGGATACATCGAATAGGGGCCGATGCCGGTGAGATCGTCGATCTCGAACGCCGTGATCGTTCCGTCGCGCTTGATGCCGATCCGCCCCTTGCACCGATGATCGCGGGCATGAATATCGCTGTTGAAGCTTTCGATCCGGTCGGCGACGAACTTGACCGGCCGCCGCAACAGCTTTGACAGCGCATAGGTTGCCATTTCGTCGGCGTAAATGTGGACCTTGATGCCAAAGGAACCACCGACGTCCTTGCAGACTACGCGAACCTGCGATTCCTCAAGCCCTAGATGAAGCGCCGCGATGTTCTGCACCATGTGCGGAGCCTGCGTGCCCTGGTAAATCGTGAGCCTCGCCTCTGCAGCGTTCCAGTCGGCTACCACGGCGCGCGGCTCCAAGGTTACGCCGGTATGCCGTCCGAAGATGAAATCGGCCTCCACCACCTCGTCGGAACCGGCAAACGCCGCATCGACCGCGCCGGCATCGAGGTTGCGCTCGAACGCAAGGTTGTCGCCCAGTGAGGGATGGATGACCGGAGTTTTCGGATCGAGCGCGGTACTCATATCCGTCACGGCTTCCAGCTCTTCGTATTCTACCGAGACGACTTCAGCCGCGTCCTCCGCGACCGCCCTGCTCGTCGCCACGACGGCCGCAACCGCTTCGCCCTGCCAGCAGACGCGGTCGATTGCGATCGCGTGTTGCGGCGCAGACTTCAGGCCCTTCAAATGCGAGAGCACACCAATCCACGGCGTGATGACGGCCGCCAGCTCTTCGCCTGTCACTACGGCGACGACGCCCGTCACGCGTTTTGCCGCATTGGCGTCGATCCCAATGATCTTCGCATGAGCATGAGGCGAGCGCAGGAACACCACATGCGCCATCCGCGGCAGCTCCATGTCACTGACATAAAGCCCGCGTCCCTGCATCAGCCGATCGAGGTTCGGGCGCGGGACCACCTTGCCAATATACGAGTTCGGCCGATCGAGCACCGAGAGCCCTTCCGGGTTTGTCGATCTGACGGTCATGACTTGCGACCCATCCGCCCGCGCGCCGTGGTCTCGACCGCATCGATAATGGCCTGATAGCCGGTGCAGCGGCAGTAATTGCCGGAAAGATGCTCGCGAATCCGTTCCCGATCCGGCTCGCTTTGTTGTTTCAGAAAATCCTGCGCGGCCATCAGCATCCCCGGTGTGCAAAAGCCGCATTGCAACGCATTGCGATCACGAAAGGCAGCTTGCAGATCGGCAATCTCACCACTGTCGGACAAGCCCTCGATCGTTTGAACAGACGCGCCATGCGTCTGCACCGCGAGCATCAGACAGGAACGAACGATCTCCCCGTTCACGCGCACCGTACACGCGCCGCAAACACCATGTTCGCAACCGACATGGGTTCCGGTCAGCTTCAGATGCTCCCGCAAGAAATCCGCCAGATTGAGGCGCGGCAGAACATGCGCATCGACGCGCTCCCCGTTGACATCGAGCGAGATCCGCATGTGGGCAGTCACGCAATTCCCCCGGCATTGAGATCGGGGCGGCCGAGAAGCGCGGACGCGCAGCGCGCCAGCAGCACCTTCGCCAGATGCCGACGCATCGAAGCCGACGCCTGTTGATCGTCCTGGGGATCGAGCTCTTCGCCGAGCACCGTCGATGCCTCCGAAAGGACCGCGGGCGTAATAGCGACGTTGAGCAGCTTGTTCGCGGCTCCGGCCAATACGGGCCGGTCGCCAACGGCAAAGAAGACAAGCCGAAGATCGGTGAACATACCGCCTGCCACGATCGCCTGCGCCGCCAGACCGGCGATGGCGTAGTCGCCGTGCCGCCGGGCGAATTCGTGAAAAAAATACGTGGAATTCTTTCGGGCGACCGGCAGTTCGACTGACATCAGCAATTCCTGCGCCGATAATGCCGTCTCATAAATCCCCTTGAAGAAATCCACAGCTGCGATTCGCCGTTCGCCGGTCTGGCCGCGAACGATGATGGTCGCATTCAGCGCCACCATGCCGGCCGGCAACTCCGAAGCGGGATCGGCATGCGCAAGACTGCCGCCGATAGTCCCCTTGTTGCGGATCGCGGGATGCGCGACATGGGCAATGGCTTCCGTCAGCAACGGGGCGTGCGCGGCAATTTCGGGAGATCTCAGGAGATCGACATGGCGCGTCAGCGCGCCGATGTTGAGAACATCGCCCTTCACCGCGATGCCCCGCAGTTCCGAGAGCTCGCCGATATCGACGATGAGTTCCGGCGAGATCAGACGCAGATTCATCGCGGGCATCAGGCTCTGGCCGCCCGACAGCACCTTCGCCTTGTCCCCGTGAGCGACGAGCAAATCCAGTGCGTTCACAACGCTGGTTGCGCGGGCGTAGCTGAAAGCCGAGGCTTTCATTTGGCGTGACCTTCCCCGGCCGGATTTTGATATATTTTTTTCAAGATTAGACGGCGGTGACCCCCAAAGGTCAAGTTTGTTTATCGAACGATTATTTCGGCCCATACGACTTTTGGACTTGTCATCATATCGCGAACGACGCACGGTCGGTTCTCATCAAAATCGGCCCGGGGAGGAGCTGGCAATGAACCTTGGTTTCTTTACGATGCCGATCCATCCCCTCGACAAGGATTGGCGGCTCTCCCTGATGGAGGACCGCGAGGCTTTCCTGCTGGCCGATGAGTTGGGGTTTACCGAGGCTTACGTCGGCGAGCACGTTACCGACAAGGCCGAGAACATCACTTCCTGCATTGCGTTCATCGCGTGGATTGCAGCCGCCACCAGGCAGATCCGGCTCGGTACCGGCACGATCAATATGCCAAACACCCATCCAGCTACCGTCGCCGCTACGGTAGCTATGCTCGATCACATGATCGAGGGGCGTTTGATTTTCGGAATAAGCCCCGGCGGGCTTCTGTCGGACGCAGAATTGTTCGGCAATCTGGACGCCGATCGTAACGCGATGTTTCTCGAATCGATCAATCAGGTCCTGGATATCTGGGCCGGCGAGCCGCCGTATAATTTCTCCGGAAAATACTGGAATATCTCGACGCAAAAGACCCTGATCGAGGACATCGGCCAGGGATACATTGCACGGCCGTTGCAGCGGCCGCATCCGCCCATCGTGGTGACCGCCGTCGCGCCGTTCTCGAAGGGCGTCACCGAGGCTGCCGCACGCGGCTGGGATCCGATTTCGGCCAATTTCCTGATGCCGGCCTGGGTGAAAAGCCACTGGCCCAAATATGTCGAGGGCTGCGAGCGCGGCGGTCGCGCGGCCGAGCCAGCAAATTGGCGCGTTGCAAAGAGCGTGTTTGTTGCCAAGGACGCGGCGACAGCGAAAGCCTACGCGACCGATCCGGACGGGCCTTACGTCTATTATTATCGCTCGTTGTTCACCAAATTGAAGAAGAACGGCCGCATCGAGCTGTTCAAAACGCGCCGCGATCAACCTGACGATGAAGTGATGCTGGAGACGATTTGCGACAAGCTCATCATCCATGGAACGCCGGAGAGCGTCGCGGATCAGTTGCTGGCTTTCCAGGACGAGGT
>JBGQCE010000327.1:0-4884 GCA_041495185.1 Bradyrhizobium sp. | reverse complement strand
TCCGAAGCGCCGCGTCAACGACTATCCGCATCAGTTTTCCGGAGGAATGCGGCAGCGCGTGATGATCGCGATGGCGCTGTCGTGCCATCCCAAACTCCTGATCGCCGACGAACCGACGACGGCGCTTGATGTCACTATTCAGGCGCAGATCCTGGATTTGCTGCAGGACATGAAATCCCGCTTCGGCATGTCGATCATGCTGATTACCCATGCCATGGGTGTCGTTGCAGAGGTCGCGCAGCGTGTCGTGGTGATGTATGCGGGCAAGGTCGTGGAGGAAGCCTCCGTCGAGCAGCTGTTTGCAAATCCCCGCCATCCCTATACCCAGGGTTTGATCCGCTCGATCCCGCGCATCGATATGGCGGTCGCCCGCAAAACCCGCCTCCAGACGATCGCCGGCGTCGTACCCAAGCTGTTAGACCCGCCAGCCGGCTGCCGCTTCGCCCCGCGTTGCAACTTTGCGACAGATGAATGCAGGCGCGCACAACCGGTTTTGCGCGAGTTCGAACCGGGCCACAAGGTTGCGTGTATCCATGCCGAAGAGACGATTACTCGATGAGTGAACCGTTGCTCAGGGTCTGGAACCTGACCAAGGAATTTCCGCTCAAGGGTGGCTTGTTCGGCCGTCATGCCGGCAGCGTCCACGCGGTCGACGGCGTCGATTTTCACATCGACCGCGGCGAAACCCTCGGGCTGGTTGGCGAATCCGGCTGCGGTAAATCGACCACCGGACGCTGCGTGCTTCGCCTGATCGAACCGACCTCCGGCGAGATACGTTTTGAAGGCAAGAATGTCAGATCGTTGGAAGCCGCCGAGCTTCGCATCCTGCGCCGCGACATCCAGATTATCTTTCAGGACCCTTATGCGTCGCTCAATCCGCGCATGAACGTCGGCGCGATCGTCGGCGAAGCCCTGATCATTCACCAGTTGACGAAAACCAGACGGCAGTTTGAAGAGCGCGTTGTGAATTTGCTCGAGACCGTCGGCCTGCGGGCGGATGATATGGGGCGCTATCCGAACGAGTTCTCCGGCGGTCAACGCCAGCGCATTGGTATCGCGCGTGTGCTCGCCGTCGAACCTAAACTAATTATCTGCGATGAGCCGGTGTCGGCGCTGGATGTGTCGATCCAGGCCCAGGTCATCAATCTGCTGGAGGACCTGCAGCAGAAGTTCGGGCTCGCTTATCTCTTTATCGCCCATGATCTGTCGGTTGTCGAGCATATCAGCAAGCGCGTCGCAGTCATGTATCTCGGCCGCATCGTCGAGACCGCGGGCGCTCGCGAACTTTATACCTCGCCGCTGCACCCCTATACCGAAGCGCTGTTGTCGGCGGTCCCGATTCCGGATCCAAAAGTGAAGCGGCAGCGCATCAGATTGGCGGGCGAGGTTCCCAGCCCGATTAACCCGCCACCCGGCTGCCATTTTCACACCCGATGCCCGATCGCGCAGTTTCCGTTATGCAACAGTGAAACACCGGCGCTCAAGCAAAGCTCCGAGGGGCATTGGGTCGCCTGCCATTTCCGCTGAAACAACCTCGGCTCATCACGCTCAACCGAGTTCATGACGGGATTATTAATGCATGACGATAAGAGCTCTGCCGTGTAACGGCCTGCGCGGCAACACGCGCGGCAGGCCGCGGCGTCGTGAGTATTAGAGCGTAGCCTCAGCCGCGAGGCTTGTTTGGAAGCATTTCACGGTCGCTGAAGTTCAGACCGCATAATTCGCCGTTCCAGTCTGGGAAATGGAATCACGCCTCGGACGACCATCCACGGCGAACCACCATTTCCGGAATGCCCCCCAAACCGGACATGCGGCGGATATGCCAAAATCGGCGCTGATGACCCATCTGCGACATCGGCCAGCATCTCATGTTGCAGTAGCGGAGCCGTATTCAGCCCCTATCAAGGCACTCGTCTGCCTTGCGCAGCGCATCCCGGCGTCCCGCGAAGTGCGGAAAAGCCACGAGCCTCACATAGCTGATGGGCTAGTTAAGACCGGCGACAGCGCTGACGACCGGCGTTAATTCTTCCGCCCCTCGAAGGACCATTCCGAATGCGACGTAGAGGATCACCACCAGACCGAGGTAGGCGATCCAGCGGTATTTATGCAACAGGTCGGCAATAAATCTCGCGGCGACGCCCATCAGGAGGATCGACAGGCTGAGGCCAAAAATGAGGACAACCGGATGATTTCGTGCGGCGCCCGCTACGGCCAGCACGTTGTCGAGCGACATCGAGAGGTCGGCGATGATGATCTGTCCTGCTGCCTGAGCCAGCGTCTTGCGGGGGGCATGGCCGGCGACGGTGCCATCAGCGTTGATATCAAGTCCGGTCAAGGCCTCGACAGCCTCTTCCTCCTCTTCGTTGTTGGTCGCGCGAAGCTCACGCCACATCTTCCAGCACACCCAGAGCAACAGAACGCCACCCGCGAACAGCAGGCCGACAAGTTTCAGGAGCTGCGTAGTAATTCCGGCAAATATAATGAGCAGGACAGTGGCGCCCGCCATGCCGAACAAAATCGCCCGTGTGCGCTGTTGCTCCGGCAATCCGGCCGCGGCCATGCCGACGACGATGGCGTTGTCGCCGGCCAGAGCCAAGTCGATCATCACGACCTGGAAAAGCGCAGCAATGGCCTCGGGCGTAAATAACTCCATCATCGGATGGCTTCCTGTTGTCGCGGACTTCAACAACCCGCATCTCTTGGATCGGTGGCTCAGACCTCGGCTGGGATCACAAGCGGCACCGGCGCGAGCCCGCGCTTGTTGGCCACGCTGCCAAGGCCGCTCATCACACTTGTCGTTACGTGAGTGATCGCCCTGGCTTTTGTGCTTCAGGGGACCATCGAAAGATTGTCGAACCAGTCGAGCAAATGCTTGGGATTGCTCAACATCCCAGCGACGATCCAGATGAATGTGAACACGCCAGCGACATCCCAAATCGCTACGCCTTGCGCGTCACGGCTCGCCTTTGTGAAAAGCGCGTACAGGGCGACACCGCATGCAATCACGAACGACAGGATGCTGAGAACGGGCGGCACCAGCGGCAGGGGAATCAAGAGCAGAAGCACGAATGCCGGCGCTGTGGCGATCGCGATCAGGCCGACTAGATCCAGGAAACGAAAGGGGTCGTCGATAACGAATTTGCGTTCAGAGCCGTATTCCATTTTCCAGAGAGCCATTGAAATGCTCCATTGCCGGGGCGCACGATTGCGCGCCACATCGCAGGATGCAGGCTCCGTCGAGGGCAGCGTGCGTCCTATTTCTTCAAGATAGGAGCGCCGTTCGATATGGGTATCCGGATTGATCGGGTGGTAGTTCTACGGGGCTATCCGCCCGAGGCGGATTGCCTGCCGCACCAGTCCAGCAATGCTCTCGGCCTGCATCTTCTCCATGACCTCGGCGCGATAGCTCTCCACCGTTCGCATGCTGATGTTAAGCTTGGCCGCGATGGCATGGCTGGTGAATCCCTCCACCACGAGATCGAAGATTTCGATTTGGCGCGGCGTCAGCCGGGCAAATCGAGCGTCGAGCGCGCTTGGCGATTTTTGCAAATCCTGTTGTTCGAAGCTCCGGGCGAGCGCGCGATTGATCGCTGCAACCAGTTGCGTGTCGTCGACCGGCTTTTCGATAAAGTCTTGTGCTCCCGACTTGATTGCGGCCACCGCCATCGGCACATCGGCGTGACCTGAGATCAGGACCACAGGCATTGCGATGTCGCGTCGGGCGAGCTCCCGCACCAACCCTATGCCGTCTGTGCCGGGCATCCTCACATCGGCGACGATGCAACCCGGCTCCCGCTTGTCGACCGCTGCCAAAAACACGTCAGCCGACTCGTAGGCCTTCACCGAATATCCAAAAACGCTGAGCATCTCGCCCAATGCGTCTCGAACAGATGCATGATCGTCAATGAGAAAGATCATCGGAGCGGCCACGGTCAGCGCTCCCGCGATCGATCGAGCGGCACCGAGAACCGGAACTCCGTTGCTCCGGGCTTGCCGGAATGCAGCCACACGCGCCCGCCGTGCGCTTCCATGATGGAAGCACAGATCGAGAGGCCGAGTCCCAGGCCATCTTGCTTTGCCGTTGTGAGAGGATCGAACAGGCGACCTGCGAGTTCGCCCTCGATGCCGGGTCCGTTATCCAATACGCCGATCTCGACGCGTGGCGGCGCTGAGTGTCGACGCGCCACGACATGAACGTGACCATGCGATTGGCCCGCCGCGGCGATGGCATCGACGGCGTTGTGCACAAGATTGAGCACGACTTGCTCCAATTGAACCCGATCACCATGCAAATCAGGCAAGTCGGCGGGCGCGTCGAGATCGACGCGAACATGCCTGGCGGATGCCTCCGCATGGGCCAGAGTCATTGCCTCCTCGAGCATGTCCCGCGTGTTGATCGTGCTGACATGAGGATGCCCGCGACGAATGAAATTCCGCATGCGCCGCACGATGTCGCCGGCGTGGTCGATGTGCGTCAGCATGGCTGATAGATTGTTGTCGGCTCGAGACAGATCGCTGCCGGGTGTGCGCAAAAGATGTTGCGCAGATCGCCCGAGCGCTCGAGCCGCGGTCATGGGTTGATTGATCTCGTGGGCGAGCGCTGATGCCATTCCGCTCACCAGGTTGACGCGCGCAACTTGGGCGGCTTCCGCCCGCCTTTCAACAAGACGTGCCTGGGCATCGCGGGCAATCCGATCGGAGTTCTTGCGTTCGCTGACGACGACACCAACGATGAGCCCGGTCACGGTCAGCACCAGCGCCAAAGTCTGGAATTCGGTGAATTCGCTTGCATCGTATCCGGAGAAGTGCAGAAGCCCGATGAGGCTGAACTGAGTTACGGCAAGACTGAAGCAGGCGCCGTCGACGCCATGGCGAACGGCGGCG
>JBGQCE010000326.1:0-4886 GCA_041495185.1 Bradyrhizobium sp. | reverse complement strand
TCGCCATCGGCGGCTGCAGCCCGGCGGTGAAGAACGTGACTGCGGTCTCGCCGCTGCCTGGGCTACTTGTGTTGCCGGCAACCGTGTCTTCATCCTCGTCGCTGGCGGGGCGTTTCCGTTTTCCGCCGCACATCTCGTCGCGCAAATTCGGCGGCGAGGCGTCGATCGGCACCAGATTGTCGACAGTGCCGAGCGAGGGGCGCAACCACGACAGCGTATTGCTGGCAAAGCCGCGCTCGAGCAGTTGGGCGGCGCGCACCGCACGCAGCTGGCCGGATGATGCGCCGAGCACCACTGCGATCAGCCGTTTGCCGTTGCGTGTCGCTGACGCCACCAGATTGTATCCGGATGCGCAGATGAAGCCGGTCTTGAAGCCATCGGCGCCGGGATAGCGCCCGATCAGCTTGTTGAAATTCTGCGTAACCTTGCGGCCGAAGCGGATCGAGGGAATGTGAATGAAATATTCGTATTCCGGCAGATCGCGAATGATCGCGCGGGCAAGGATGGCAAGGTCTCGCGCCGAAGTGATCTGACCATCGGCGGGCAGGCCGTTCGGATTGACATAACTCGACTGCGTCATGCCAAGCCGCTGCGCGGCCTGATTCATCTGGGCCGAAAAGCCGTCGATCGAACCTCCGACGCCCTCGGCGAGCACCACGGCCATATCGTTGGCCGACTTCACCAGCATCATCTTGAGCGCGTTATCGACCGTGACCTGAATTCCCGGCCGGAGGCCCATCTTTGACGGCGACTGCGAGGCGGCGACGGGCGATACAGTCAGCAGGGTATCAAGCGAGATGCGCCCTTCCTTGACGGCCTTGAGCGTGACATAGGCCGTCATCAGCTTGGTCACCGATGCGGGATACCAGGGATAGGTCGCGTTCTCGGCCTGCAGAACCTTTCCGGTATCGGCTTCGACGACCAGCAACGCTTCCGCATGCACAACGCAGGGCGCCATAGTCGCGAGCGCTGCGACAACAACAATCCGGTTCAACGATGACTTGCGAAACAACTGATGAAGAAGATGCACTATCCGATTCCGGTCCTTTGAGACCCGCCTTCAAAAAGGAGGTCCTGACATGTGACGTTCGGGTTTCAAGCGTGTCCGGCGCCGTCGGTTACGGCGGACGCAAACCTATACCGGCTTGCCGGTCCGGAACAGAGGCTGGGTGATTAAATCGTCGACGAAATAGGCCGAATTTCGGCGATACTTAAATCTTGACAGCTTCGTTGCTTGTTTCCTGCGCGTGAATGCTCGATCGCGCATTCTGCTGGACCATGAACTGGGCCCGTGCGAGTTCCGCAAACCGGCCGCCTTTCGCCACCAGTTCATCGAAAGTTCCACTTTCGATCACGCGTCCGCTGTCGAACACCAGGATGCGCGTGGCGTTGCGGATGGTCGAGAGCCGGTGCGCGATCACAAAGGTCGTGCGTCCCTTCATCACCTCGTCGAGGGCTGCGTTAACCTTGGCTTCGGTGACGGCATCGAGCGCGCTGGTTGCCTCATCGAGGATCAGGATCGGCGGATCCTTCAACAGCGCGCGCGCGATCGACAGCCGCTGCCGCTCGCCGCCGGACAGCATGCGTCCGCGCTCGCCGGCATTGGTTTCAAATCCCCGCTCGCTGCGCTCGATGAATTCCAGCGCCTGCGCGCGGGCCGCCGCGATCCGCATTTCCTCTTCGGTCGCGTCCGGCTTGCCGACCCGCAGATTGTCCGCGATCGAACGGTTGAACAGCAACGCCTCCTGAAACACCACGCCGATATTCCGCCGCAACGCCGTCAGCGTCAGACCGCGGACATCCATGCCGTCGATCTTGATGAAGCCCGACTGCGGATCGAACGCACGATGGAGAAGCGCGATCGCGGTCGATTTGCCGGCGCCGGTCGGGCCGACCAGCGCGACGGTCTGGCCGGGCAGCGCAACGAAGGAAAGGTCTTCCACCGCGGGGCGCTTGCCGTCATATGAAAACGAGACATCGTTGAATTCGACCAGTCCCGAGAGCCGTCCGGGATCGATCGCGTCGGGCCGGTCGCGCACCGCAGGCACGGCATCCAGTACGTTGAAGAATTCCTGTAAGCGAGGCGCTTCCATGAACACGTTGTTGATGAAGCTGACCACCTGTTCGAGCTTCTGGATCAGCATGGTAGCAAAACTCACGAACATCACGATCTCGCCGACGGTGGTGAGGCCCTGTTCGTGCAGCACGATGCCGACGGTGAAGATCGCCAGCACGGTGATGGTGGTCGAAGCTCTCGTGATGACGGAGACCAGCGCCCACCACGACAGCACCGGCATCTGCACCGCCAGCAGCTTGTCGGCGATGAAGCGCAGTCCCTGCACCTCGGCGTCGATGCGCACGAAACTTTGCACCAGCGCGATATTGCCGAGCGCGTCCGAAGCGCGCGCGGAAAGATCGCTGTAGTGCGCCTCGACCTCGCTTTGCATGCCGTAGGTCTTGCGCACCACGAGCGTCGTCAGCACCGTAAACACCACGCACAGGAGGAACAGCAGGATCGCCAGCCGCCAGTTGATGTAAAGCGCCAGCGGCAGCAGCACCACCAGCGACATGATCGCGGCGAAATGCTCGCGGAAGAATCCGACCCACAACCGCCACAGCGAGTCGGTGCCGTTCAACATTACCTTCATCAGGCGGCCGGAATGGGTGCCGGTGTGGAAGGTCAGCGGCAATTGCATAATGTGCTCGAAATAATTCGTCAGCACCGCCTGGCGCTGGCGGTGCGCAAGACGATCGGCGTGCAGCGCGACGGCCGCACCGCACAGAATCGTAAACAGGCCGAACGCCGCCCAGGCCGCCAGCAACAGCCAGGCCGGCGACGATCCGAGCGGAAGCGTGGACGGCTTGCCGGAAAGAACGTCGACGATACGGCCGAACAGCACCGGTTCGGCGAATTGCGCGCCGGCCAGCAGCAGGTTGGCGCCGGCAAGGATCCAGCCGAGCCGCGCCTCTTTGCCGAGCAGCTCAAGGACACGCGTATAAAGCCGAAGCAGGGACATGCCGTTTCAGGGACTCACAGGGGTCGGCGGGCGGGACGATCGTTCCAGAGGTTGCATTCTAATCAGGGATCGCCGCAGAGATACAGCGTCAGCTCGATTTTTACTCAATTGATCAGGCGGCCGCCCAGGGGAGGCAGGAAAGCGTCGTCGAAAATTTCCGCCGCCGATGGCCGTTTCCGGAACTTGAAATCCTCGGCAATTTGATCGATCGACCGTTCGAGGCGGGCAGGGTCGATGCCGCCGATGCCGTTGCGCTTCACTTCGCCGGTCAGGATGTTGTCGGAAATCACGGTGCGCAGCCGCGCCAGTTCAAGATCGCGCGATCCGCCGTCCATCCGGCTGACAACCTCATCTGCCGCGCGCCCGGGATTCCTGATGGTGAGATGGGTCCCGGCAATCGCCGCACGCAGGAAGCCCTTCACCGCCTCGGGCTTCGAGGCTGCGAAGGCCGGATTGACGATGACAACGAAACCGTAGGCTTCGCAGCCATAATCGGCGTATCGAAGCACCGCAAGGTCGTCGGCCGGAACGCCGCGATCCCTCAAATTGACCGCGGAGAGATACGAAAACCCGGTCACCGCATCGACCTGACCCGCCGACAGCATCGGCTCGCGCACGGCGGCGCTGATCTTGTTCTGCTTCACGCTGGCGATCTTGATTCCATTTTGCCGCGCCAGGGCCGGCCATAGCCGGATCGAAAGATCGCCCTCGGCGACGCCGAGGGTCTTGCCTTCGATATCGGACAGCGCGTGAACGCCCCGGCTCTTGCGGGCAACGATGGCATAGGGCGATTTGTTGAACAGCACGAACACCGCCTTGATGGGTGGCGCACCGGGCTTGTCGCGAAAGCGGATCAGCTCGTTGATGTCGACCAGCGCGAAATCGCTTGCGCCCTGGGCGACGCGCGCAATCGCATCCGGCGATCCGCCGGCGATGTTGGTCGTGACTGCGAGACCTTCCAAACCGAACAAGCCGCGGCTTGCCGCCAGCACGAACGGGGCCGCGCCCGCGTCGATCGGACGATCGAGGGAAAACTGGATCGCGACCGGTTGCCGAGCTTCGCCTTGCGCCCGGCTTTCTCCGGCACCGAAGCAGGCATAACCGAGCAGGCCGGTCAGCGAAGCCAAAATGCAGGGAAGAGCAGTTGTCGGAGTTACGCGCATCGGGATTACTTCCAGACCGAAATTACCGCGCCGGATATGTTTGTTTCGTGACACCCAAGGCGCGGTGGCGGGCATTCTGTCGATTAAAACCTGAACGGTCGATGAGCGCCACGATTTCGCCGCCGGCGTTCAGCCTGCATTCGGGTTCGGGAACCTAACATGAGCTCAGTGGTTAGCTACAGGAGGCCTGTCGGGCCAAGCTGTCATGGAGGATATTTGAGATGTTCGCGCGAAAAACTGTGTTTTCATCGATTGGCCGCGCCGCCGTAATGGCGACAGTTGCGGCGATGGCGCTGACGGCAGTCGAGCCGTCGCTGGCTTTCGCCGGCTCAGCGCCATCAGGCAAGGGCCTCTCAACGGCGGCCCCGACCAGCGGCGCCACCGACATCAGCGCCCGGCGTCGTTATTATCGTGGCGGCGGAGGTGCGGCGGCAGCCGCCTTTGCCGGCATTGTCGGCACCGGTCTTGCGATCGCCGCGACCCAGAACCGCCGCGACTATTATTATTATGGCGGCGGCCCGGTCTATTACGGTGGCGGTCCGGTCTATTACGGTGGCGGCCCCGTTTACTATGGCGCTGACCCCAACTACGGCGGATATAATCATCCGCTCGGCGGCTGGTAACCGCCGCTTCCCGAACCGATCGATCCGCCGGCTGCCTTTGCGCGGCCGGCGAATTTCTGCGTAACCGTTAACACGCTGGCCAC
>JBGQCE010000325.1:0-4890 GCA_041495185.1 Bradyrhizobium sp. | reverse complement strand
GCTCTCCCCGGTGACCGGGCTTGTTTGCCACCGTCATCCGCGAAAGTTGCCTTTCGCGAACTTGACTCCAGCGTCGGGGCGCCAGGACCACACGACTTCGCCGTCCGCAAATCAGCGCTCTCGTCAGCAGCACTATCTGCGTCCACCGCATCCCGCCCCGCGTCCGTGACGATAGCGATACGCCCCTGTGTGGGGCAGGACGGCAAACGATATAGATTTGATTTGGGTCAGGCGCGAAGCGAAATATTTTTTTTGACAGGACTGGACGACCCAAATCACGTTGATCCCACAAGAAAATTTTTCCTTATGGCGCAATCCCGGAGGCTGGACCGGGACGACGATGGGGAGCTACCCGACGGCCTTGTTGGCCAGCCGCAGGCGGGCGATGGCGGTTTCAGCCAACCCCGCCAGTAAGGCCAGGTCACATTGCGGATAGCCATCCTTCGAGGCGCGCAAGAGCGCGTACCTCAGGATGACGTTCGGTGGTGCGGCGCCGTTTCAAAACAACGGCGGAATCTGCGCCACCTTCAGCGGCCCCAGAAACACCGCGCCGTCGACAAAGCGCAGCGGAAAGGCCCGCGCTTTTTTGCCTTCGAGCATTGCCTCCTTGCCGAGCGCGTTGATCCCTGCCGCGACGCCGACATTGGCGTTCTGCCTGACTACCTTGCCGAGACCGGGAATCGCGCGGTCGAGCGCGCCGAGCAGGTTGTTGACGTCCTGTGTCTTGACGCCGGGCGCGACGCGATCGAGGGTTGCCTGCGGTACGCCCTCATCCAGCATTTTTTCAATGCCGAGCGCCGGGATCGCCTTCTCGATGCCGGCGACCGTCATCTGCAATTCGCCGTCGAGACGGCCATTGGCGCTGAGCCCGAGCGTGCCGGCGGCGACCGCGATCAGGTCGCCCTGCTGGATTCTCGACTGCACAATCTCGACATGCCCGCCGGCGGCCTGGATTTCGCGAAACCGCTCCGGCCAGGGCTTTGGGGAAAAATCCTTCAGGCCACTGAGCATCGTCCGCACATTGGCATCGAACGGCTCCGCCAGCAGCGGATGCACGTCCTGCACGCTGCCTCCCGCGATCTGCAGCACAGTCTCGATCACCGGACGATCAAGCGCTGAGCCTTCCGCGAGACGGCCGTGCAGTTCGATATGCTTCGCGCGCGCCAGCGGCGCCAGCATCGATCCGTTGATGCGATCGACCTCGGCATCGTCGAAAACGATGGAAGCCCGCTGCGGGACGGCGGGCAATCCGACCACGCTGGAGCGGGCCTTGCTCCAGTTCACGGTCATCGATGGTGACAGGCCGCGCTCGGAAATCGTCGCTGGCGCGGTGAATTCCGCGATCAGCAATTTCGGATCGTAGATCTGCGCCACCACGAGGATTTCGCCGAGCTTTGCGGTGACCGGCGCCTGCGCCGCGGCGGCGCCAGCGGTCTGCGACACCAGCGACACTCTGGCGCCGTCGCAGCGGACTTCGAGGCGGAACGGGAAGCCCGCTACCGTTCGTTTGGCGCAATCATAGACCCGGCCGGATTTCGCCTCCCGTGCGCGCCAGGCGTCCGCGGCGACATCGACCTGGGAGGCCGCATAGAACCAGAATGCGCTCCACGCCGCGGCGGCGATCAGGAGCAGGATGGGCATGATGAAAAGGCGCCAAAGCGGGCGCCGGCGCGGCGCGAGGGTCATATCGGGCATGCGGCGACCTTTGGCCAATGATTTTGTCAATTAAGCGATGCAACCCGACACAATCAAGTTACCAGATTTTGCAAGTTACCAGATTTTGCAAGTTACCAGATTTTGCAAGTTACCGGATTTTGCAAGTTACCAGATTTTGCAAGTTAACGGATTTTGCAAGTTAGCGGATTTTCATCGGGCGCAGAATTCCGCTTCGCCTGAAAAGCTTCTTCTGATAGCCGTGCACGCGATGCCAGCCAAAATCCTGTCCGAAGCGGAATTGTCCAAAGGCGACCTCTGGGTGTTCGGCTATGGCTCGCTGATGTGGCGGCCGGGCTTCGAGTTCATCGAGCAGGTCCCGGCGCGGCTGATCGGCGAGCACCGCGCGCTCTGCGTCTATTCGTTCGACCATCGCGGGACGCCGGAAAAGCCGGGCCTGGTGCTCGGGCTCGACCGTGGCGGTGCCTGCCGCGGCGTCGCATTCCGGGTCGCGGCGAAGCAACGCAGCGACACCGTGGACTATCTGCGCAGCCGCGAGCAGACCACCAATGTCTATCGCGAGGTGATGCGTTCGGTCTGGCTTGAAAACGAAGCCCGGCAACGAGTCAGCGCGCTGGCCTACGTGGTCGATCGTGGCCACGTGCAATATGCCGGACGGCTCTCGCTGACCGAACAGCTTCGTTATGTGCAGCAGGGGCACGGTCGTTCCGGAAACAATCGCGACTACGTGCTGGCAACCGTAAAGTCGATCGAGGCGCAAGGTTTTCGCGATGAGCAATTGCATCAGCTGGCTGCGCTGCTGCACCACGATACGCAGCTGCATCGTCACCCGCCCCTGGAGGGGGAGCAATAATCGTCCTACTTCTTCGACGCCGAACTCGGCACGCGGCCGAACAATTGCGCCTGCTCCTGACGCGCGGTCTCGACCAGCCGGTTGGTGGCGTCCTCGATGACGCCAGAGACGCGCGCGATGAATTCACGGCGAGACAGGCCAGGCGGCAGCGGATCGAGAAATTCGACCACCAGCGTTCCCGGATAGCGCAGGAATGTGCGGCGCGGCCAGAACAGTCCGGAATTGAGCGCCACCGGCAGGCAGGTCACGCCGCAATCGACATAGACCTGGGCGACCCCGGTCTTGTAGTTCGGCTTCGCATCGACGGCGGTTCGCGTGCCCTCGGGAAAGATGATCAACTGACGGCCGCGCCGCACTTCCTCGCCGGCGCGGCGCGCCATCTCCAGCAACGAGCGGCCGCCGGCGCTGCGATCTACCCCGATCATCTTCGACTTGATCAGATACCAGCCGAAGAAGGGAATCCAGGCCAACTCGCGCTTGTAGATAAACAGCGGCGCATCGAAGAACTGCATCAGCGCGAAGGTTTCCCACATCGACTGATGTTTCGACACGACGATCAGCGGGCCTTTTGGAATTTTCTCAAGCCCGCGATATTCGAACTTGGTGTTGCAGACCGCGCGCATCAGCCAGACGCTGCTGCGCGCCCAGGCCTTGGCGACAACCATGAAGGCCCGCGGTGGCATCAGAAAGGTGGGAATTGCAACCAAAATCCAGAACACCAACAGCGCATAGAACAGCACGTTGTAGACCAGCGAACGCAAGAAAATCGAAACCATCGAAAACCTTAATCAGTTGGCTTGAGCCGTTGCCGGTCTGCGCGGGAGCGATCCGGCCGGCTGGTCCGCGAGCTCGGGCGTCAGATCGAGACCGGCATCCGCCAGACGTACCCGCACTTCGGCGGCAACATATTTCACATACTCCGATAGCAGCAGCCGCAATGTCGCGCCACTCGTCCACCACGGTTCCTCGCGCCATCTGTCGCCGACCACCGCGAACGGAATCAGCTGAATATCGGGCATAGCGTGCGACAATTCGACGATTGCCCGCGGCATATGGTAATTCGACGTCACCACGATCAGCGATTTGAAGCCGCGCTCATACGCCCAGCGCCGCGTCTCCGCCGCATTGCTGCGGGTGTTGACGGCGGATCGGTCGAGATCGACGCAGCAGCCGAGCAGTGAATGATTGTCCGGCAGCGAACGGGAAATATTGCTGGCCGCGTTGGTCGGATGTACCCCTGAGATCAACAGCCGCTTGCCATAACCGGCGGCCAGCAACTCCATCGCATCGGAAACGCGCGACGAGCCGCCGGTCAGCACCACGATGCCGTCGGCCTTGCGCTCAGGCTTCACCTCGGCGCCGCGCAGCTGCGACAGGAATCCGACAAAACCGATCGCCGCGCCGACGAACACAACCGCCAGCACGGCCATGATCGTTGCACGCAGCCAGCCCCGTGGCGGCGTGACCGGCGCATCCGGCGCTTTATCGTCGGTCTGCAGGCTCATGCTGTTCTGGCGATCCTCCCCCCGGTTCAAGTCTAGAACCTTTTCGGACGAAGTGGAGTCCGGTTTGGGCCGGTATTCGTAACGGCCTGCGTCAGTCGATGTCGTCAAGCGTGGCAAACAGCGTTCGCCGCGACGCCCAGGCGGTAATCGCCGCGATCAGCACGGCCTGCGCCGCCAGCACCAGATAGCCCGACGGGCGCAGCGAAAACGTCCCCAGCAATGCTGCGAATTGATCCCCGACCGGGGTGCCCGAAAACCAGCCGGCGATCGATTCGGAGAACCCGAAACCCAGCATCGCGATGCCGCCGCCGATCACGCCGCCCTGCAGCCCGAGCCGCAGAAAATGCCGCAGGAAGCGGTTGGCGATATAGCGGTCCCCGGCGCCGACGAAGTGCAGGACTTCGACGATCGGACGATTAGCTGCCATCGCGCCGCGGGTCGCGAACGAGACGGAAATAATGGTCGCAATGATCACCAGCGCAAGGATGCCGATGCCGGCGAGCACGGTGGCGCCGGTCATCGACCGCATCCGCTCGATCCAGGCGCGGTGATCGTCGACGCTTGCCGTCGGCGCCACCTGTGTCACCCGGCTGCGCAACGCCGCCAGATCGAGCGCGGTGCCGGGCTGAACCCGCGCGATGATGACGCGCGGCACCGGCAGGTCGTCGAGCGAAAGCCCGCTGCCGAGCCAGGGTTCCAGCAATTTGGCGGATTCGTCCTTGGTGAACGGCCTGACCTCGACGATACCGGGCTGCGCGCGCATCGCGTCTGCCACAGCCGCCGAATCGCGGTCGATATCGCGTCCGGCCACGGGGCGCACCTGAATGGTGATTTCGCTGGCGACTTCCGACTGCCACT
>JBGQCE010000324.1:0-4894 GCA_041495185.1 Bradyrhizobium sp. | reverse complement strand
TTGGCGTCAGTCGCGACGGGAAAAAGCATATTTTCGGCAATGCCGATATGAAGTTCGTCTATCGCAACAGCGGCGTCGATGCTTCCATCATCTTTACCTCGGCGCGCTTTCGCGGGCGGGTCGCCGCGTCGGACGCGATTCGTGCGCGGATGAACGAAGTGCAAAATCACCGCGAAACCGCGCAGCCGATCCGTGAAAAGACCGGCGGCTCGACATTCCAGAATCCGTCCGGTCACAGCGCCTGGAAGCTGATCGACGCTGCCGGCTGCCGGGGGCTGCGCGTCGGCGGCGCGCAGGTGTCGGAGATGCACTGCAATTTCCTGATCAACACAGGCCAGGCTACCAGCCATGATATCGAAACCCTGGGTGAAACCGTTCGCGCGCGGGTAAAGGAAAATTCCGGAATTGAGCTACACTGGGAAATCAAGCGGATCGGAATTCCGGCCTAGTCGTCATTCCGGGGCGCGCGTAGCGCGAACCCGGAATCTCGAAGTAAAATAGAAGAGAGATTCCGGGTCTGTGCCTTCGGCACATCCCGGAATGACGAAAGAGATAGATCAGCGGAACGAATGATGCGGATTACCATTCTCTTCGGAGGCACGAACAAGGAGCGCCTGGTGTCGGTGGCCACCGCCCAGGCCCTGCATTCGGCCTTGCCCGACGCTGATCTGTGGTTCTGGGATGTTGACGACACGGTGCATGAAACCCGGTCCGAGGTGCTTCTGAAGCATTCGCGGCCATTCGAGGAACCATTCAGGCCGGGCACGCCTGGCGTCGGGAGGATCGAACAGGCGCTCGACAAGGCGAGGGACGAGAACCGCCTGCTGGTGCTCGGCCTGCACGGCGGCACCGCGGAGAATGGCGAGCTCCAGGCCATGTGCGAAATGCGCGGGATTCCCTTCACCGGTTCCGGCTCGGCGTCGTCGCATCTCGCCTTCGACAAGGTGGCGGCCAAGCGCTTTGCCGCCCTTGCGGGGGTGAAGGCTCCGGCCGGCATCATGCTGGAAGATCTCGAAAGAGCTCTCGGCGAGTACGGCAAGCTGATTGCCAAGCCGGCGCGGGATGGTTCGAGCTACGGTCTTATATTCGTCAATGCCACGCAGGACTTCGTCGCCGTTCGTCGTGCGGCCAAAATCGAAGAATATGTGATCGAACCGTTCATCGCAGGTAGCGAGGCGACCTGCGGCGTGCTGGAACAACTGGATGGTTCGCTTATCGCGCTTCCACCGGTGGAAATCATCCCCGCGGAAGGCGAGTTCGATTACAGGGCAAAATATCTGGCCAAGGCAACGCAGGAGATTTGCCCCGGGCGGTTTACGCCTGAAATCAGTGCGCAACTCATGGACCAGGCGCTGAGGGCGCACAGGGCACTGTCGTGCGGCGGCTATTCCCGCTCGGATTTCATCGTTTCGAAACAAGGGCCGATCTATCTCGAAACCAACACCTTGCCGGGCCTGACCAAGGCTTCGCTCTACCCCAAGTCACTCAAGGCCCAGGGCATCGAGTTCGCCGATTTCCTGCAAGACCAGATCGCCTTGGCGGCAAAACGCACGCATGGGTAGTGTCGGCCCTTACTGACCTTCGTGGCTATCAGGGATGAGCCGGCCGGGCCGATCCCTTAGTCCATCGCTAAAACTTTACGAATACGGGGCAAAGTACTCAAAAGGCGGAACAAAACACGTCCAGCCTGCACCTGATTTACCCTTTGTTTACCAGGAAGTCCGAAGGTTAACGCTGGCGGCGCATGTGGCGCTTGGCTGCCGGGGCGTGAGCTGTCGCGGATTTCCGCTTCGACGACCGCATCGAGGGAACAGGTGGCCTCTTCTGCCTTGAGGCCAAACACCCAGCCCGGCATCACCGAGACGTCACGTGTGCCAGAACTCGCAGCGTTTGCGAGGGCAACATTTGACGAGTTCGTGCAATGGATGGTGGAGGACGCCTCGCTCGATCGCCGAGATCGCCGAGGCCCCAAGCTGACCTGAAGGCCGCCGCCGTCGGCGCGGCCGTGCCGTTGCGCGAGCGGCCGGGCTTGAACCGCGCCCGCGTCAGAGCGAATCTCGAACGCGAACAACCGAACCGGCTGATCGCGTTGCTCGAGCGTTACCTTCCCAATCATGCCGGCGTCGCCGCGACCGTCCTGATGCTGCTGGGCAGCGCCGGCTTCGGCATCGTCAAGGGCGGCCACCTCGAGCAATTTACCTCGGCGCTCAGCGACACCCGCAATGCGGTCGCAAATTCCGCCGGATTTCGGATCACGACGGTTGCCATCAATGGCCGCAAGCAACTGACCCAGGACGAGGTTCTTGCGATCGGCGGCGTCAATGGCCGCTCCTCGCTGTTGTTCCTCGACGCCGCCACCGTGCGCGACAAACTCAAGGCCAATCCCTGGATCGCCGACGCGACGATACTGAAGCTTTATCCCGGCCGGCTCCAGATCGATATTGTCGAGCGTTCGGCATTCGCGCTGTGGCAGCAGGATGGCCGTCTCTCGGTGATCGCGGATGATGGCGCGGTGCTTGAGCCCTACATGTCCCGCCGCTTCATCTCGCTGCCACTGGTTGTCGGCAAGGGCGCCGAAACCCGCGCCAGGGATTTCCTGGCGCTGCTCGCGCGTTACCCGCAGGTGCGCGCGGCGACCAAAGCCGCTGTCTTCGTCGGCGAGCGGCGCTGGAACCTGCGGCTCAAGGACGGTCTCGACATCCGGCTGCCGGAAAACGACGCCGGCAAGGCGCTGGCCAGCTTAAGCAAGCTCGACAAGGAGGACCGGCTGTTCTCCCGCGATATCGTCGCCATCGACATGCGCCTGCCCGACCGGTTGACGGTGCAACTGTCGGAAGACGCGGCCAAGGCCCGCGAAGAGTTGTTCAAGGACAAGAAGTTGAAGAAGAAGGCCGGTGACGCATGACCGGCCTTGACCGCAATCAGACGCCGAAGACGCGCCCGATGCCGCAGAAGCGCACCGCGCTGGTGGCCTCCCTCGATGTCGGCACCAGCAAGATCGCCTGCATGATTGCGCGGCTGAAGCCGTGCCCGCCGAACGACGCCTTGCGCGGACGCAGCCATGCCGTCGAGTTGATCGGGTACAGCCAGATCCAGTCGCGCGGCGTCAAGGCCGGCGCGGTGGTCGATCTCGCCGAATGCGAGCAGGCGGTGCGCCAGGCGGTGGCATTGGCCGAACGCATGGCCAAGGTCCGGGTCGAGTCGGTACTGCTCTCGGTATCGGGCGGGCGGCTGCATGGCCAGTTGATCGAGGCCGCGGCGGATATTCGCGGCGGCACAGTTACGGCTGCCGACGTCACCCGTGTCATCTCTACCGGCATGCGCCACGCCACCGGCGAGGGCCGCACCGTGCTGCATGCGCTGCCGGTCGGCTACGCGCTCGACGGCGTCAAGGGCATTCGCGATCCCAGAGGCATGGTCGCGCGGCAATTCGGCGTCGACATGAACGTCGTCACCTCGGATGCGACGGTCGCCAGGAACCTGATGCTGGTGGTCGAGCGCTGTCATCTCAATGTCGAGGCCATGGCGGCGAGTCCTTATGTCGCAGGCCTGTCGGTCCTGACCGACGATGAGGCCGATCTCGGCGCCGCCGTGGTGGAGATGGGGGCGGGCACCACGACGATTGCGACCTATTCCGGCGGGCATTTCGTGCATGCCAGCGGATTTGCCGTCGGCGGGCACCACATCACCATGGATCTTGCACGCGGCCTCAGCGCATGCATTGCGGATGCCGAGCGAATCAAGACGTTATATGGCACCGTGCTGACCGGCGGGTCCGACGCGCGTGAGTTGATGTCCGTGCCGACTGCCGGCGACAGCGAGCGGGACGTTCCGCAGATCGTGTCGCGCGCCACGATTGCGAACATTGTCCGGCACCGCGCCGAGGAGATCTTTGAAATGGTGAGGGACCGCCTCGCGGATTCCCCCTTTGCCGCAGAGTCAAAGGCACGAATTGTCCTGAGCGGTGGCGCTTCGCAGCTCACCGGCGTCGCCGAACTTGCCACCGAGATCCTCGGCCGGCCGGTCCGTATCGGCCGGCCGCTCGGCTTTGGCCGGCTGCCCAGCGAGGCCAAGAGCGCGTCGTTCGCGGTTCCCGCGGGTCTCTTGGTCTATCCGCAATACGCTCATCTTGAACACGTCGAACCGCGGCATACGCGGCAGCTCAGGACAGGGACTGACGGCTATTTCGGAAAGGTCGGACGATGGCTTCGCGAGGGCTTCTGATGATTCTTTTCCGCACCCTTCGACTTTCACCAGCTCCCGCGGCCGTCGGCCGCGGCGAACCAACGCGCGCGTAATCGAGAGGCAACCATGGCACTCAATCTTACTCCCCCTGACATCAGCGAGCTGAAGCCGCGGATTACCGTATTCGGCGTAGGCGGGGCTGGCGGCAACGCCGTCAACAACATGATCACCGCCGGACTGCAGGGGGTCGATTTCGTCGTCGCCAATACCGACGCGCAAGCGCTCACCATGTCCAAGGCGCAGCGCATCATCCAGATGGGCACCCAGGTCACCCAGGGCCTCGGCGCCGGTTCACAGCCGGATGTCGGCGCGGCCGCGGCCCAGGAAGTTCTCGACGAAATCCGCGACCATCTGTCCGGCGCCAACATGGTGTTCGTCACCGCCGGCATGGGCGGCGGCACCGGCACCGGTGCTGCGCCCGTCATCGCCAAGACCGCACGCGACCTGGGCATCCTCACCGTCGGCGTCGTCACCAAGCCCTTCCATTTCGAGGGCCAGCGCCGGATGCGCTTTGCCGAAGCCGGCATCGCCGAGCTGCAGAAATGCGTCGATACCCAGATCATCATCCCGAACCAGAACCTGTTCCGGGTGGCGAACGAGAAGACGACCTTCGCCGACGCCTTCGCCATGGCCGACCAGGTGCTCTATT
>JBGQCE010000323.1:0-4897 GCA_041495185.1 Bradyrhizobium sp. | reverse complement strand
GTTGTTGAACGACGAATTCACGTGAGCGACGCCGGACGCAATGTTCTTGCGCTCGCGGCGGCGTACGCGGGTGGCATCCTTGCCCATTCCAGAACCTTTCTTAACGATCTCAACGCCGCCGTAATGCCAGCGGCTACACCTGAAACGCGAGTGGCTGATAGCGAGTAGCGAATAGAACTACTCGCCACTCCCTGTTCGCTGTTCGCAAACTACTTCTTCTTGCCGGCGATCGACTTGGCCGGACCCTTGCGCGTGCGCGCATTGGTATGGGTGCGCTGACCGCGCACCGGCAATCCGCGGCGATGACGCAGGCCGCGATAGCAGCCGAGATCCATCAAACGCTTGATGTTCATGCCGGTCTCGCGACGCAGGTCGCCTTCGACCATATAGTCGCGGTCGATCACTTCACGAATTTGCAGAACTTCCTGATCGCTCAATTGCGAGACGCGACGATCGTCAGGAATCTTGACCTTCTCCAGGATCTCGGCCGCATTCTTCTGGCCGATGCCATGGATGTACTGGAGCGCGATCAGCACGCGCTTGTTGGTCGGAATATTCACACCGGCAATACGGGCCACGGACTTCTCTCCTGTCGCCGATCTGAAAGACCGGCAGTTTCTAGGCTATCTCGGGCAGGTGTCCGCAAACGCGAACACGACGCCCTTCCCCTTGGGTTTCCCGGGGCCCGGCATCGTCTGAAAACTATCCGACTTGGATACGGGCTTATTAAAGGATTCAACTTGGTTTCGTCAACCGTCGCTATGCTTTAGCTCGCTTTTTCGTGACCTTTTTTGTGGCTTTTTTGGCGGTCTTCCGGACCTTCCCGGCGGCCCTCGCCCTGGAACCTGTGGCAGCCTTCCGGGATGGCTTTTTGGACCCCCTGGAGGCCGGCTTCCCGGCCTTCCCTTGGTCCTTCCCTTGGGCATTGGCGCCCTTTTTGAAGGTCTTCGCGCCCTTATTAGGGGATTTGGACGCTTTTCCAGCGGCCAGCTTGCCGGCCTTGGCGGTCCGCTTGGCCACGCCCGTCTTTTTGGAGGCCTTTGCGTCCACCGCCCTGATCGCGGCCAGGATGCGGTTGATCTCGCGCGTGACGTGCTCGATGGTCATCATGCCATCGACCGTCAGCAGCTTGCGCCGCTCTGAATAGTAGTGAATCAGCGGCTCGGTCAGCGACCGGTAGCTCGCCAGCCGCTTGGTCAGCACTTCCGGGGTGTCATCGATTCGCACTTCCTCGCCGCGCGCGCGCATCTCCGCGACCCGGGTTTCGACCCGCTGCAGCAGCGCGCTTTCGTTGACGCGAAGCTCGACCACCGCATCGAGATTGATGTGTTTCTTCTTCAGGAGCTCGTCCAGCGCCTGCGCCTGCGGCACGGTGCGCGGAAAGCCATCGAGGATGAAGCCCCTTGCCGCGTCCGGCTGATCGAGGCGATCGGAAATGATCCCGACCACGATCTCATCCGGCACCAGACCGCCGCTGGCCATGATGTGCTGGGCCTTGATGCCCACCGGCGTCTGCGCCGCCACAGCGGCGCGCAGCATTTCACCGGTCGAGAGTTGGACAATGCCGTAGCGCTGAACCAGCCGCTGGGCCTGGGTTCCCTTGCCCGATCCAGGCGGCCCGAGAAGAATAAGTCTCATCCGTATTCGCCCCCCCGGGCCCGGTGAGCGATCGACCGCGCACCTGCGTTTCAAAATCCACAACCAGCGCTAACCACGATCAGCGCGGAAGCGCAGATGGCGAAGCGATGCAACGCGCAATTCGAGAGTCTCGGCTTTGATCTAAATCAGAACCGCGGCTCCGAATTGTTGTTTTACGCGTTTTCTTCACGCGAACCGGTACCCACTTCGCTCGAAAACGCTATGGCAAGGCGTCAGCGGCGACGCCCCCTCAGCTTCGACTTCCTGATCAGCCCTTCATACTGATGGGCGAGCAGATAGCCCTGAACCTGCGCCACGGTGTCCATGGTCACGCTGACGACGATCAACAGCGAGGTGCCGCCAAAGTAGAACGGCACCGAAGCGTAGGAGATCAGGATTTCAGGGATCAGGCAGACGATCGCGAGGTAGACCGCGCCAAGCACCGTGATGCGCGACAGCACGTAATCGATGTATTCGGCGGTGCGTTCGCCCGGACGAATGCCCGGAATGAAGCCGCCATGCTTTTTGAGATTATCGGCGGTCTCGGTCGGGTTGAAAACGATCGCGGTATAGAAGAACGCGAAGAACACGATCAGCGCGAGATAGAGAAGCAGAAACAACGGACGGCCGTGGCTCAATTGCGTGTTGAGCCATTGAAACCATTCCGGGCCCCGGCCGGCATTGAAATTGGCAACCGTGGTCGGCAACAGCAGCAGCGAGGAAGCGAAGATCGGCGGAATCACGCCTGAGGTATTGAGCTTGAGCGGCAGATGCGAGGACTGGCCTTCGAACATCTTGTTGCCGACCTGGCGCTTCGGATACTGGATCAAAAGTCGCCGCTGCGCTCGCTCCACGAATACGATGAACGCAATCACCGCGACCGCCATCACGATCACGATCAGAATGAGGCCGGTGGACAGCGCGCCCTGACGGCCGAGTTCCAGCATGCTGGCGAGCGCCGAGGGCAATTCCGCGACAATGCCGGCGAGAATGATCAGCGAGATGCCGTTGCCGATGCCGCGCGAGGTGATCTGCTCGCCGAGCCACATCAGGAACATGGTGCCGCCGGTCAGCGTGATCGCGGTCGAAAGCCGGAAGAACATGCCGGGTTCGCTGACGACATTGCCGGCGCCTTCAAGGCCTACCGCGATGCCGTAGGACTGGAACGCGGCGAGGATCACCGTGAGATAGCGGGTGTACTGGTTCAGCGTCTTGCGGCCGGCCTCGCCCTCTTTCTTAAGCGCTTCGAGCTGCGGCGACACCGTGGTCAGGAGCTGAATGATAATCGAGGCCGAAATATACGGCATGATGTTCAGCGCGAAGATCGCCATGCGGTGGATGCCGCCGCCGGCGAACATGTTGAACATGCCGAGAATGCCGCCGGCTTGCGACCGGAACACCTGTTCCCAGATGTTGGGGTCGATGCCGGGCAGCGGAATGTAGGTGCCCAGCCGATAAACAAGCAGCGCACCCAGTGTGAACCAGATGCGCTTCTTCAGTTCTTCGGCCTTGCCGAGCGCCGAGAAATTGAGGTTTGCCGCCAGTTGTTCCGCTGCTGAGACCATATTTGGCTTTCTCCCGCCGCCCCTCGCGCTGTCGTGCCCCGATAGGTCCGGGACATTCAGCAGACGCCGGACATTATTTGGTGCTCGGCTTCGATAAGTCCATCGTCCCGTCGTGCAGATTGCCCGCCCAAGGCGGGCAATGACGCAGATGTTACGCCGCCTCGCCTTCGTCCTTCTTTGCCGGCGCCAGGATTTTCACCGTGCCGCCCGCCTTCTCGACCGCCGCGATGGCGGATTTCGAAGCGCCGTGAACCTCGATCGTGAGCTTGGCCTTGATTTCACCGCGCCCGAGCAGCCGCACGCCATCTTTCGCGCGCCTGATAGCGCGGGCTTTCACCAGCGATTCGGCGTTGATGGTGCCCTTGGCGTCGAGCGTCTTGGCATCGATCGCCTGCTGAATGCGGTCGAGATTGATCTCGGCAAATTGGAGCCGGAAGATGTTGTTGAAGCCGCGCTTCGGCAGCCGCCGATGCAGCGGCATCTGGCCGCCTTCGAAGCCCTTGATGCGCACGCCGGAGCGCGCGGTCTGGCCCTTGCCGCCGCGGCCCGCAGTCTTGCCCTTGCCTGAGCCGATGCCACGGCCGACGCGCATGCGCTTCTTGCGCGAGCCGGCGTTGTCGGCGATATCGCTGAGCTTCATCGTTCGCTTCCTTTATCTCCGAAGCATGATCTTTACCGAAAACCGGTTCCCACTTTTCGGGATCATGCTCCGATCTTGCTTGTCTTACTTCTCGCCGACGACGCGGACGAGATGTTGAACCTTGGCGATCATGCCGCGAATTGCAGGCGTGTCCCGCAGCTCGGTGACCCGGCCGATCTTGTTGAGCTTGAGCCCGATCAGCGTCGCACGCTGCGAGTGGTGGCGGCGGATCGCGCTGCCGGTCTGCTCGACCTTGATCATCTTTGCGGCCTTGGCCATCGTCATAACTCCGTAACGCGCGAGATGCGCGACTTGTTTATTCAGTAACCGCTTCGGCGTCGCCGCCGACACGGCGCGACTGCAGCGTCGACACCTTGATATTGCGGCGCGCCGCGACCGAACGCGGCGAATCCTGATGCTTCAGCGCATCGAACGTCGCGCGAACCATGTTGTAGGGATTCGACGAGCCGATCGACTTCGCCACCACGTCCTGGATACCGAGCGTTTCGAACACCGCGCGCATCGGGCCGCCGGCGATGATGCCGGTACCCGCCGGCGCCGCGCGCAGGTAAACCCGGCCCGCGCCGTGACGGCCGGCGATATCGTGATGCAGCGTGCGGCCTTCGCGCAGTGCTACGCGCGTCAGGTTGCGCTTCGCCGACTCGGTCGCCTTGCGGATCGCCTCGGGGACTTCGCGCGCCTTGCCGTGTCCGAATCCGACCCGGCCCTTCTGATCGCCGATGACGACGAGAGCCGCAAAGCCGAAGCGCTTGCCGCCCTTGACGACCTTCGCCACACGATTGATGTGGACGAGCTTGTCGACGAACTCGCTGTCGCGCTCTTCCCGGCCGCCCCTGTGGCCGCCACCGCGTTCGCGTTCACCTGCCATGGTGTTTTCCAATCCTTGAGAGGCCTGAGCCCCTGTCCTTGTGTCCGTTCAATTCCAACTTCGAAACCGTACTCTCTTTAGAAGTGCAACCCGCTCTCGCGCGCCGCATCCGCAAGCGCCTTGACGCGGCCGTGATAGAGATAGCCGCCACGGTCGAACACGACC
>JBGQCE010000322.1:0-4912 GCA_041495185.1 Bradyrhizobium sp. | reverse complement strand
GTTATTGAAGAATTGAGATCGCTTCCCTCGCCCGATCCGTCAGCGCCGGAAACTCTTGATCTCCGAGACGCTGCCGTCGCGGTAGGTCAGTTCCACCGACACGAACTGGGTCGAAGGCGCGAGCTTGAGATAGGGCTGCGAGTCGTGGGGAATGACGCTGGGATCCCTGACATCGCAAGGCGGCATTTTCAGCACCTTGTCCGGCACCGCGCTGTCGATGCCGACGCGCACCTCGCGGATCGCGCAGCGATACGACATCAGGTGCGTGTAATAGACCAGAAGCCCGTTGAACTCGCGAAACGACAGCCAGCTGGTCGCGGTCATGTCGAGGATCTTCCGCTGATCGCGGATCAGCGCGGCCTCGGGATCGAACCTGATCGGAAACGGCCCCTGCAATTCGCCTGACGCGTCGACATAGCGGACCTGAATGGTCCCCGCCGGCGCGTCGGCGGCAAGCTCGATCGCCGGATTAGGCATCCGCTTGCGGGTGCGCGGATCGAGCGTGTCGATAAATCCGGTCTCGCGGAATTCGCCGGCTTCCCCCATCCGCCAGGAAATCCCGAGCGTCGGATCGGCGATCGAGAACACCACGGTCCAGCCGCCATTGTGACGGGAGAACATCGCGATCGGCGCATTGACGGTATCGTTCGAGGGTGCCGTGCGCGGCACCGACACCGGTGGCAATGCTGCGACCTTCTGCGGCGGCTCGGCTGGTTTTGTCGCATCCTTAGGCGCTTCAGGCTGTCCCTTCGCCACGCCGTTCAGGAACACATCGTCGACCATCTGGTCGAAATAAACCGGGATCTGCTTGTGGCTTACGGTCTCGGCCATCTCACTGACCAGCCGGCGAGTATGCTGGGCGACCTGAACGAGGTTCTCGCCGGGTTGCAGCAGCTCTTTCGCGAAGGTTCGCGTGAATACCGAATTGGGATTGTCGTCATTGTTCGACAGGCGATCGAGCGCGGTCTGTCGCGGCCCCGCCGAAAACACCGAGAATACGCCCTCGGGCAACTGCGTCATCGGTGCGAGACCGCCGCCGCCGGCGACTGCGCGGGTGCCGCTTCGCTCGAACGGATTATTGCGGCAGGCATCGAACACCAGGATGGCGGTTCGCACCTTCTTGTTCTGCAGCCGCTCGATGACGCGGTCGGCGAGAACAGAGGCGTCGCGCACCAGTTCTTCCTGGCCTTCGGTCGCCGCGGGTACGTCGGTCGGCAGCAGGAAATTCTGGCCGGCGATTTCAAAGCCGTGACCGGCATAGAAGAAGAACGCGGTGTCACCGGGTTCAACCGCCTTGTCGAAGGCCAGCAGCGTCTGGCTGAAGGCCTGCCGGGTCTGGTTCTCCGCGACCATCACGGAAAAGCCGAGCTGCTTGAGCGTATCGCCCATGGTGCGGGCGTCGTTGACCGCCTTCTGCAGCTTCGGCACATTCTTGTAATCGTTGTTGCCGATCACAAGCGCGACGCGCTTTTCCGCGTGCGCAGGCTCGGCGAGTGCCAGTAACGACACCATCAGGCTCAACGCCCATGCGGCCCTGAACGACAGCCGATTCTTCATCTCTGTTCCCCGCATTGCACTCTCATCCGTGGCTGGTGCGAGCCCTTATGCCGTAGTCGGCAAAGTCGCAGCACGGGTTCAATCCGAGCCTGATTCATGCAAAAAACGTTAAGCTTTTTCGACGCTTCCCGCGCCTGCTCCATTGACTTTGGCCAATTCGCCCCTATGTTCCGGGTCGACGCGGCCCGGTATCGAAACGCGATATCTTGAATAAGCCGCCTGTCTGCGTATCCGAAAATCCCGTGCAAATCTGCGTGCCGTTCCGGGGTTGAGCGCGACAGTCTTTTCCGGGATTCCAAGCGGCGGTTTCTACCAGAGGCTCAATGTCTTTTTCCCATCTCGGCTTGTCCGACAAGGTGCTCGCCGCCGTCGCGGCCACCGGTTACACCACCCCTACCCCCATTCAGGAACAGGCGATTCCCCATGTTCTGGCCCGCCGAGACGTTCTCGGCATCGCCCAGACCGGCACCGGCAAGACCGCTGCCTTCGTCCTTCCGATGCTCACCATGCTGGAAAAGGGACGCGCCCGCGCGCGAATGCCCCGAACCCTCATTCTCGAACCGACGCGCGAACTCGCAGCCCAGGTCAAGGAACAGTTCGATAAATACGGCGCCGGCCAGAAGCTCAACGTCGCGCTCCTGATCGGCGGCGTTTCGTTCGGCGACCAGGACACCAAGCTGACGCGCGGCGTCGACGTGTTGATCGCAACGCCGGGCCGGCTGCTCGACCATACCGAACGCGGCGGGCTGTTGCTCACCGGCGTCGAACTGCTTGTCATCGACGAAGCCGACCGCATGCTGGACATGGGCTTCATTCCCGACATCGAACGCATCTGCAAGATGATCCCGTTCACAAGGCAGACGCTGTTCTTCACCGCGACGATGCCCCCCGAAATCGCCCGCATCACCGAAACCTTCCTGCACAATCCCGCGAAGATCGAAGTTTCCAGGCCGGCGACGACGGCCGAGGGCGTGGCCCAGTTCCAGGTCAGCGTTGGCCGCGAGCCGCACGAAAAACGCGAAACGCTGCGCCGCCTGCTGCGCGACGCCAAGGATCTCCAGAACGCGATCATCTTCTGCAACCGCAAGCGCGAAGTGGCGCTGCTGTACAAATCGCTGCAGAAGCACGGCTTCAGCGTCGGCGCCTTGCACGGCGACATGGACCAGTCGGCGCGCACCGCAGCGCTGGATCAATTCCGCAAGGGAGAAATTCCGCTGCTGGTCGCTTCCGACGTCGCCGCCCGCGGCCTCGACATTCCCATCACCAGCCACGTCTTCAATTTCGACGTGCCGCATCATCCCGACGACTACGTTCACCGCATCGGCCGCACTGGTCGTGCGGGGCGCGCCGGCACCGCGATCTCCATCGTCACTCCGCTCGATCAAAAATCCATGGTCGCGATCGAAAAACTGATCGGACAAACCATTCCCCGCGTCGACAGCGGCGTTGAGGTCCAGGCAGTTGACGGCCCGGCAGCGCCGTCCAGCGGTGAAACCGAACCGCCACGGCATTCGCGTGGACGCGAAGGCTCGCGTGAAGGTTCGCGTGAAGGTTCACGCGGAGGCCGCAAGCCGCGCAGGGAACGCGAACCCCGACGCGCCGGTGGCGGTCGCAATTCCGGCCCGCAGCCGCAGGCACCGGTGGCGGCGTTCACCCCTCCATCAGCTCCTCCCGCCTCGCGCACGCCGTCGATCGGCCGCGCCGAAGCACCGCCGGCCCCGCGCGATCCGGCCTCGGAGCCTGCCGATCACTCGCATCTGCCGGCGTTCCTGTTACGACCGGTTCGCGCCCGAATCTGAACTCCAAGGGTTCCGAGCGTCGCTCTCGCAACTGCGAAAGCCGAGTGGAACCCGTTTACGGGTCGTTCATTCTCCTTCGTTAACTTGACTGCGATAATTTTAGTCATTGTTGCGGAACGGGCCGTGTTGCCTGCTATTGGGGTCATGATCGGTGGTCAAAGTGCTCGACGAACATGAACGCACGATGGCGTTCGCCGAGGTAGCGCTTGGCCAGATCAAATCGCTTCGGCAGACCGCGATCCCCCGCAATTATGAAATCTGGTACGTCTACGCGACCGGATACAATTCGCCGCTCAACAAGATCATCAACGAGACGCTGGCGCGCAACGGCAAGCTGACCGAAGCCGATCTCGAACAGATCTACGAAACCTATCTTTCCCAGATCAAGACCACCGACCGCATCGACAAGGTCGGCTCGCGCGTGATCGGCGAAATCGACGACGTGGTGAAACTGATCGACGACGCCCTCGGAATGTCGGCCGGTTACGACGAAAGCCTGTCCGGTGCGACCAAAAAGCTCGCAGTCGCCCGAAAACCGGATGAGATCGAAGCGATCGTCGAATCGCTGGTGCAATCCACCCGCGAGATGCGCGACATCAACAACGCGCTGGGAGACCGGCTGACGCTTTCGAAAACGGAAATCAGCAACCTGCAGCAGAGCCTCGAGGCGATCCGGGCCGAAAGCCTGACCGATCCGCTCACCGGGCTCGGCAACCGCAAATATTTCGACCGCTCGATCGAAATGGCCGTCCAGAGTGCGCTCGCCAATGGCGAGCCGCTTTCACTTCTGATGTTCGACATCGACCACTTCAAATCGTTCAACGACAGCTATGGCCATCTCACCGGCGATCAGGTGCTGCGGCTGGTCGCCATGTCGCTGAAGCAGACCATCAAGGGCCAGGACATCACCGCCCGTTACGGCGGCGAGGAATTCGCGGTGGTGCTGCCCAACACCGCGCTGCGCCAGGCGCTGACGGTCGCCGATCATATCCGCCGCGCCGTGATGGCGAAGGAATTAAAGAAAAAATCCACCGGCGAAATTCTCGGCCGTGTCACCATTTCAGTCGGCGTTTCCATGCTGAAGCCGGGCGACGATACCGATGCGCTGATCGAGCGCGCGGACGCCTGCCTCTACGCCGCCAAGCGCAACGGCCGCAACCGCGTCATCTGCGAAGCCGACCCGGAATACGCCGCCGAGACCCAGGTTCAGGTCGCTTGAAGCGAAAACATCTCCCAGCAGTCGTCCCCGCGAACGCGGGGACCCATACGCCGTGTACTCACGTTCGGCAGAGTGGCAGATGCCTTCTGCAACAATCAACGTCGGTGGTTATGGGTCCCGGCTCGCGCTCGCGATGCTCGCTTGGCCAGGACGACGCGTGCTGTTGTTTTCTTCTTAGCTACGGGTTTCTTCTTAGCTGCAACCTTCTTCGCCGGCCTGCGTGGCCTGGCGCGCTTGCGCAAGGCTGCGCGCTGCGCCGCCGCCAATGCCGCCCTCGCCCAGTCCGTCAGTTCCTCCGGATCGTCATACAGCCGTTCCGGCAGCTGCCAGTACGAGT
>JBGQCE010000321.1:0-4919 GCA_041495185.1 Bradyrhizobium sp. | reverse complement strand
ATTATGCTCGAGTTCGGCGCGGGGCTGGCGGGCATGGTCCTGGTCACCGTCAATCCCGGGTTCAGGGCCAACGAGGTCGAATATGTGCTGAAGCAATCGCGCTCGGCCGGCGTGTTCGTCGTCAACTCCTTCCGCGGCAATCCGATGCTGGAGACGGTGCGCGAGGTCGCGCCGCGCTGCCCCGAACTGCGGGAGATCATCTGCTTCGACGACTGGCCGGCCTTCATCGCCGCCGGCGACGACAAGCGCATCGCGCTTCCCGCCGTCAAGCCGACCGATCCGGTGATGATACAGTATACGTCGGGCACCACGGGCTTTCCGAAAGGCGCGCTGCTGCATCATCGCGGCCTCGCCACCAACGGCGCCGACACCGCCGAGCGAATGGGAATCGACCCGGGCGACGTTTTCATAACGACCATGCCGCTGTTCCACACCGGCGGCTGCGTCTGCTGCGTGCTCGGCGCGGTTTCGAAGGCCGCGACGCAGGTGCTGCTGGAGGCGTTCGAACCGGGCCTCGTGCTCGAACTTTTCGCCAGATATCGCGGCAACGCGATGATCGGCGTGCCGACAATGCTGGTGGCGATGCTGGAGCATCCCTCCTTCGCATCGACCGATCTGTCGTCGGTCAAGGCGATCTGTTCGGGTGGCTCTACCGTGCCGGCCGCGCTCGTCACCTTGTTCGAGCAAAAGCTGGGTGCGCCCTTCACCATCGTGTTCGGGCAGACGGAATGCTCGCCCGTGGCAGCCATGACCATGACGACCGACACGATCGAGGACAAGGCCGGCACCATCGGCCTGCCGCTGCCCAACATGGAAACCAGGATCGTCAATCCCGACACCGGCAAGACCGCCGCGATCGGCGAAATCGGCGAGTTCTGCACACGCGGCTATCACGTCATGCTCGGCTATTTCGAAATGCCGGAGGCGACCGCGGCCGCGATCGATTCCGGCGGCTGGCTGCATACCGGCGACCTCTGCGCGATGGACGCGCGCGGCTATTGCACGGTCGAGGGCCGCCTGAAGGACATGATCATCCGCGGCGGCGAGAACATCTATCCGCGCGAGCTCGAGGAACTGTTGTTTCGTCATCCCAAGGTCGGCGAGGTCGCGGTCATCGGACTGCCGCACGAAAAATGGGGCGAAGAGGTCGCCGCCTTCATCCGCCCCGCGCCCGGCGCTGTCATCGACAAGGAGGAATTATCAGCCTACATGCGCGCCTCGCTCGCCCACCACAAGACGCCAAAGCACTGGTTCCTGGTCGAGACTTTTCCGCTGACAGGATCGGGCAAGATTCAGAAGTTCAAGCTGCGCGAATTCTGGGCCAAGGGCGCGGTGCTGGCGTTGTGATGCGCGAAGCAAAAGACCGGATTGCTTCGGTGGCCTCATCCTTCGAGACGGCGCGGAGCCCCATTTCCCGTCGCCAGCGCCAGACTTTCCTAAGGGGGTTGAGCTATACACGTCCGGCGCATGTAACGTATTTTAACGTCGTTTTCCGAAAGGCGATCATCACAGTAGCGGGGAGAACATGCCCTATCAGAAGCCACCGGAAGGAAAGCAGCCACAGGCGTGCATAGTCTGCGCAGCCCCAGCGAACGTTTGGTCTGACTTTGGGGTGGGACACTCCGTAAATTGCTCTCGTTGCGGAGATTTTTCCGTCTCGAAGGAAGCGGGAGACGACTATCTGCCGATAACCGATCCCAAGATGAAGGCCTTGATAAGCCACTTGATCAGACGAATGCAACGGGGCTCGAAGCGGCCTCCTGCCCTCAAATCCGATTTCTTCAAGTCGTTGGCAGACCACAGCCTGCCGACACCTTCCGAGATGAGTGACAACCTTTTGCTGTTGATTGATCAGCAAGTAGAGGGCCGTCCGGGTGCGCCGATCTCAATCGACAATAACAATGATCTGGCTATCTGCGCGTCAATCGGGGCGATCAACGGGGAAGATGTTCTATGGGCGGTACGCAATCTGGTAGAGCAAAAGCTGCTAGACGGGAAGTGGCTCGGTCATTTTACGAACGGTCATCTCACCGCGTCCGGTTGGCAACGCGTCGAAGACCTTAAACGCGCTAACACCTCGTCAGGGTACGCCTTTTTTGCGCGTCAGTTCAGCAATCCCGATTTGGATAGGGTTTACACTGAATGCCTTAGGCCAGCCGTAGCTCAGACAGGATTTGAGCTCCGCACGGTTACGCAAAAAGCGGGGCACATCGACGCGATCATCGAAGATGAGATACGGCGGTGCAAATTTCTGATCGCCGATCTGTCGGACCACAACGCCGGAGCTTATTGGGAGGCCGGTTTCGCCGAGGGTCTAGGAAAGCCAGTGATCTATATTTGCCGGAAGGACGTTGCGACTCACTTTGACACCAGTCACCGTCACACGGTGACATGGGACATTGCGAAGCTCGACGACACAGCCCATCGATTGAAAGCGGTAATCCGGAACACGCTGCTGGCCGATGCCAAACAGGACGACTAAGCGTTGAGGGCCACGCGGCGCGCGCGTCAGAGCACGGTGACACCAGCAGCCTCGCGTTCCAGCGCTCGTTCCCACGGCTGTCATCGGGCCGCGCATCGCGCGGACCCGTTGGCGCCTCCTCAGGATGAGGTTCTCCAGACCCTCATGGTGAGGAGCGCGGCAACGCCGCGCGTCTCGAACCACGAGGCCACGGACCTACGACGGTGGCGACCTCACGCCGAAATCGGCGCCTGGTCTTGCTTGATCGCTTGCGGGTGCCCCTGATCGTCAATCGAGACATAGGTGAAGTTTCCGTCGGTCACCAGAATCGACCGCATCTCCTTGCGGCGCAGAACCCAGGCTTCGAGATGGACCGTTATCGAGGTCGTTCCGACCCGGACCAGATTGGCATGCACTGAAACCAGATCGCCGACATAAACCGGCTTTCGAAAATTCATCGCATCGATGGCGACCGTGACGGTACGTGATTTTGCGATTTTGGACGCGAAGATTCCGCCGCCGATATCCATCTGGCTGAGCAGCCAGCCGCCGAAGATATCGCCGTTCTGGTTGGTGTCGGCCGGCATCGCCAGCGTGCGGGTACAGAGGTCGCCGCACGGCTCGGCTTCCGTATTCGGGGGCGCGTGCACGGCTTGGGTGTCGGTCATGTCTGAGGCCCCGTCAAATCGGATTTGAGATGTATTATTTGAAACTATCCCAGCCGGCATCCGGCGTGAACCGGCCGCCGAATTTTTGCGCCAGCGCGCGCAAGGTGGACGCCACGTTTTCCGGCCCGCGGCTTCGCGCATAATTCAGCGGGCCGCCGCGGAACGGCGCGTAGCCGGTGCCGAAAATCATGGCGCCGTCGACCACATCGGCATTGTCGACGATGCCCTCGCGCAGGCAGGCGACGCAGACATTCGACATCGGCAGGATCAACCGGTCGATCATTTCCGCCGTCGGCTGCGCCATCGAGGGCGAACCGGGCATCTTGTCGGCCTTGCCGTCCTTCCAGACATAGAAGCCCTTGCCGGTCTTGCGGCCGAGCTCGCCCTTGGCGACTTTCTCGCGCAGCCATGCCGGCGTCGGCGGCAGCAAATCGCCGAATTTCGAGCGCAGCATGTCGCCGACCGCAAGACAGATATCGAGGCCGACCTGATCGGCGAGTTCGATCGGCCCCATCGGCATGCCGAATTTTTCCGCGGCAGCGTCGATGGCGACCTTGTCGATTTTCTCGTCCAGCATCACCATCGCCTCGAGCATGTAAGGCGTCAGCGCGCGGTTGACGACAAAGCCCGGCGAGCTCTTCACCGGCAGCGGCAGCCGGTCGATGGCGCCGACGAAGGCGAGCGCCTCTTTCAGCAGGTGGGGATCGCTGCCGTCATGGCTGACGACCTCGACCAGCTGCAGCCGGGATACCGGGTTGAAGAAGTGCAATCCGACCAGCCGCTCCGGCGACTTCAGCGTGGTACGCAAATCCTGCAATGGGATGCTTGAGGTGTTGGTGGCGAGAATCGCGCCCGCCTTCATCCTGGGCTCAAGGCCGGCATAAACCTTCTGCTTCAGTTCCAGTCTTTCCGGCACCGCTTCGATGATCAGATCGGCGTTGCGGACGCCCTCGCCGTCGAGATCGGGAACCAGCCTATCCAGCGCGTCGCGGATATCGGCCGGCTTGCGCATGATCTTGCCGAACAGATCCGCCGCGCGCTTCATCGCACCCGCAATCGGCTCCGGCTTCATGTCTGATAGCGTGACCCGCAGGCCCTGATTGGCGCACCATGCGGCGATATCGCCGCCCATCGCGCCGGCGCCGATGACGTGAACATGCTCGATCCTGTTGCCGCTTCCTGCGAGCTTCTTCATCTGCTCGCGCAGGAAGAATACCCTGATCAAATTCTGCGCCGTCGGCGTCACCATCAGATTGGCGAACGAAGTCTTTTCGGCAGCCAGCATCGCGGCCTTGTCGCCGCCGTGCTTTTCCCAGAGATCGATCAGCGCGTAAGGCGCCGGATAATGCTCATGCGGTGCGGCCTTCTCGGCCTCGCTGCGCATGCGCGAGCCCAAAAAACCCCTGACCGGACCGGAATTCAGGATGCTGTTCAAAAGACCGGGTCTTGCGCGTTTCAAACGGCCGAACACCGCGTCCTTTACGGCATTGCGGACATGCCGCTCCTGCGTCACGGCATCGACCAGCCCGAGCGACTTTGCCTTGCGCGCGTCGACCGTCTTGCCGGTCAACATCAGCGTCATCGCCTGCATCGGATTGATAAGCTGCGTGAAACGCGCGGTGCCGCCGAGACCGGGATGCAGGCCGAGCATCACCTCCGGAAAACCAAAGCGCGCGCCATCGATCGCAATCCGCGATTGGCAGGCGAGTGCGACTTCGAGGCCGCCGCCAAGGCAGAAGCCGTGGATCACGGCGACGGTCGGAATTTTCAGGCCTTCGAGGCGGTCGATT
>JBGQCE010000320.1:0-4976 GCA_041495185.1 Bradyrhizobium sp. | reverse complement strand
GTCGAAGGGGCCCGGCAGCAGGCCGTTGATGGTGACGTTATTGATAACGGTCTTGCGTGCGATCCCTGCGACAAAGCCGGTGAGGCCGGCGCGCGCGCCGTTGGACAACCCAAGCACCTCGATCGGCGCCTTCACCGCGGCCGAGGTGATGTTGACGATCCGGCCGAATTTTCGGGCCATCATGCCGTCCACCGTCGCCTTGATCAGCTCGATCGGCGTCAGCATGTTGGCGTCGAGCGCCTTGATCCAGTCGTCGCGGGTCCAGTTGCGGAAATCGCCGGGCGGCGGGCCGCCGGCGTTATTGACCAGGATGTCCGGATCGGGACAGGCTTTTAACGCGGCTTCACGGCCCGCTGGTGTGGTGATGTCGCCGACAACCTCCGTCACTGTGACGCCGGGGCTGGCTTTTCGTATTTCGGCGGCGGTTTTCGATAATGCCTCCGCGCCGCGCGCGGTCAGCGTGACATGCACGCCCTCGGCGGCCAGCGCCATCGCGCAGGCGCGTCCCAAGCCCTTGCTGGATGCGCAAACGATGGCGCGGCGGCCTTTGATCCCAAGATCCACTGTCTCACTCCCGTTATGTCTGGTGCTTTTTTGAAGTCCGGTTTAGCCACTGTAGCCAACCCGGGCGGCTCTGATAAGAGACCGCAGCACGGCCGAAATGCATATCAGGGAGGGTCTCGGGCTTAAATCCGCCGGTCTTTCTTCAGGCGGTCGACATACGCGGCAACGTCCGGTGGCAGGGATCTAAAACCCTTTTGACCGGCCACCGACAATAGCGGCCGCAGATGCGAGCCGGTCAGGTACGCCGGCTGGCGGTCTGATGGCACGAGGGAATCGAAAATCAGCACCAGCGTGATCGCGACAAGGCCGACGCGTATCGCGCCGAGCGCAGCCCCGGCGAGGCGATCGCCGATGCCGGCTCCGGACCCGATGGTTTCGTCGAGCGCCATTCGCATGAGTTTTCCGAGCACCATGCCGGCGATCAGAAAAATTCCGAAGAACAGCAGCGAGTTTTGCGTCGGCGGCGCGCCAAGCCTGCCGTCGATCCCGGGGGCAACGAGCGACATTGCCCAGACCGCGATCGGCATTGCGATCAGATAGGCCAGGATCGTGACCGCGCTGCGCAGCAACCCGGCCTTGAAACCGGTGACGACCGCAAGGACCAACCCGACATACACGGCAGCATCGAAACTGTTCATGGACGATAACTCTCCTGGTTGTTTTTCCGGTGTCCGGATCTTGGTCAACGAATCGGGTTTGCGATCGCTAAAATCGTCTGTATCAATAAAATGGAACTACTCCCGGGGAACGCGTCATGTCTGACCTATTCGACGTCAGTAAAGAAATCATTCTCATCACCGGCGCCTCGCAGGGGCTGGGACGGCAGTTCGCCCGCGTCCTGTCCGCGCATGGCGCCGCGGTCGCGCTGGCAGCGCGCCAGACCGCCAAACTGAAAAGCCTTGAGGATGAAATTAGAGGGAAGGGCGGCCGCGCCGTCGCCGTTCAAATGGACGTGACTGATACGGCCTCGATCGGGAAGGCGATTGAGCGCGTGGAAGCCGTGCTCGGTCCCATCAGCGTGCTCATCAACAATGCCGGCATCGCGGTGGAAAAACTCGCGGTCGACCAGACCGAGGCGGACTGGGATTCCGTCATCAACGCCAACCTCAAGGGCGCCTATTTCGCGGCGACCGAAATGGCGCGGCGCATGATCGCGCGCAAGCAGGAAGGCAATATCGTCAATATCGCGTCCGTGCTGGGCTTCGGCGTGATGAAGTTTCTTTCGCCCTACACGATTTCCAAGGCAGGGATCGTACAGGCGACCAAAGCGATGGCGCTGGAACTGGCCGGCAACCGCATCCGCGTCAATGCGCTGGCGCCGGGCTATATCGATACCGAGATGAACCATGATTTCTGGGCCACGCCGGCAGGCGAGAAACTGGCAAAGCGGATCCCGCAGCGCCGGGTCGGCGCCGAATCCGATCTCGACGGCGCGATCATGCTGCTGGCGTCCGGCGCCTCGCGCTACATGACCGGCAGCGTCGTCACCGTGGACGGCGGATTCTTGCTGACATAGGCGCGATAATATTTCAGCGCGGCGCCGAATCGAGCCGTAACTTTGGCGCCATCTGTTCCGTATTGGGGGCTGATAGCAACAGGCGGGAATTTGCCATGCTGGATCACGTCTCACTGGGGGTCAGCGACATCGAACGCAGCCGCCGGTTTTACGACGCCGCTTTGCGGCCGCTTGGGCTGGTGCGGATCGTCGATTTTCGCAAAGGGAAGGGCGCGGATTACGGCCATGCGCCCGGCTCGACCGGTATCGAGTTCACGATCACCGAGGAGGCCGGACCCCTTTTTCCCCAGCGCGGGAGCCATCTGTGTTTCCGCGCGCCGGATCGCGCTGCCGTCGGTGCATTCCATGCGGCGGCGCTCGCGGCCGGCGGGCGCAACGACGGAAAGCCCGGGTTAAGAAGCTATCACGCCGCCTATTATGGTGCGTTCGTTCTCGATCCGGATGGCCATCGCATCGAAGCCGTCTGTCACGCGCCGGAAGCGCCGGCGACCGAACCCTGAGGCAATCGGCTTGCGGCGCGTCACGCGCATCCCCCCATACGTTTGTTATCGTTACGGCCGCTGTTGTTACGACAGGAATCGCAGCATCTTTTCCAGCCGCGCGATCTTGGCGCCATAGGGCGGATAGAGATCGGCAAGCCGGTTGAACGGCGAGCGATAGAACACCGGCTTCAGTTTGCTTAGAGTATTAAAACCCCATTCGCCGTGATAGGAGCCGGTGCCGGACGCGCCGATGCCGCCCATCGGCTGATTGATCTGGGTAAAATGAAACAGGCAATCATTGACGGTGACGCCGCCGGAGACGGTGCGCGCCAGCACCTCGTCGCGCGCCGCATTGTCCTTGCCAAACCAGTACAGCGCCAGCGGCCTGTCGTGTTTGTTGATATAGGAAATTGGTTCCGCCGGGTGCCTGTAGCCGATAATCGGCAATATGGGTCCGAAGATTTCCTCCTGCATGACCGTCATGTCAGGTGTTGCGCCCACAATGATGGTCGGCGGAAATTTGCGCTTCGATTTCCAGGCGGGGTCGCCGGGCTTCGCGGCTTGCATGATTTGCGCGCCCTTGGCGGCGGCATCGGCCACCAGGCCTTCGAGCCTCGCGTAATGCCGGTCGGAGACGATGGAGGTGTAGTCCTTGTTATCCGGATCGGTGCCGAACATGCGCTGCATATGGTCCTGCACCCTCTCGGCAAAATCCTGCACCGAATTTTCCGGCACCAGCGCGTAGTCCGGCGCGATGCAGGTCTGGCCGGCATTGAGCAGGTTGCCGTAGGCGATGCGCTCGGCGGCTTGCCCGAGATCGGCGGAGCGGTCGACGATCGCGGGCGATTTGCCGCCGAGTTCGAGCGTGACCGGCGTCAGGTTGCGCCCCGCGGCTTCGGCGACCAGACGGCCGACGCGGGTCGAGCCGGTGAAGATCAGATGATCGAACGGCAGCGATGCGAAGGCCTGCGAGATATCGTCGTCGATGCCGGTCACGACAATCTCGGTGGCGTCGAATTTGGCCGAGATCACCTCTTTCAGCAGCGCTGAAAATCGCGGCACCAGCTCGCTCGGCTTGATCATCACCCGATTGCCGGCGGCGAGCGCGCCCACTGCCGGCGCCAGCGTCAGCTGCAACGGATAATTCCACGGCGCGATGACGCCGACGACGCCGAGCGGCTGCGGGATCAGCCGGTTTTTGGCGGGCATGAATTGCAGCGCGGTCGAAACCCGCCGCGGCGCCATCCATTTCTTGAGATGCTTGGCGGTGTGCTTGATTTCGCCGAGCACGAGGAGGGATTCGGCGATCGCGGTCTCGGTACTGCTGCGATGGCCGAAATCGGCCGAGATCGCCTGCTCGAAACGGGCCTCATTTTCGGAGATCGCCGCACGCATCCGCGCCAGCCGATCGAGACGTTGACCAAGCGTCGGTGCGGGCGTCGTCCGCGTCAGCTCGAACATGGCGTGAAAGGCGTCATCCAGGGCGCGCAGCCCGGAGCTTTTCAGGGATTTGTCCATGGCGTTTCCTCAAGGGGCTTGTTTTGGCCTCAAGGCTGGGCTTTTGCGCTACTTCTGGCAAGAGCGCTCTCGCAGGGCCATTTGGCCCGATATTACGCGTCTTTACCGCCACAAAATCCTCAAAAGTCGGTCCATGGCCCTTTCCAAAGCGGGCTCGCATTGGTACATACGCCTCGCACCCAAGGGCTTTGCCCGGGTTGTCTTCTCAGGAAGCCTCCGGACGGGATCGATCGGCGCGCTTGCGCGTTGGCTTCGGTCCGTTTCGGCATCGGTTTTTCGAAGAAGGCGCGCAACGGTTTATCGCGGGGTGGAGCAGCCCGGTAGCTCGTCAGGCTCATAACCTGAAGGTCATAGGTTCAAATCCTATCCCCGCAACCAAACAAAGTGCTGATAAATCAGCATTAAATTAAAAAGCCGCCCTTCGGGGTGGCTTTTTGCTTTCTAAGAATCGCCACCGGGTCGCCACCGGACCGGAAACCGCAAGCAAGTCCTGACAAACCGTAGCAACCAAACCGCGAGCTGGCCGTCCAGCAAATGGACGAGAAAGACATTCCGTGGCCAGCCGAATGATTTCGCTCAACCTGCATCACGGTGGCGGTCCTAAAATTTCACGACTCGCCGATGGGCTTGTAAGCAAATCGCCTTCTGCAGTTGTTGCCACGGAATGGCGCAACAACGACGCGGGGCAATACTTAAGAGATAGACTGGTTGGTTATGAAGATGCCGAATGGACCTGAGAAGACAACAAGAACGCGAGACGAAGCCGTGAAACTTGCTACGGTGAGCGCCGACACGACTGATAATTCGCGTCAGTGGTGGAAATGACCGGCGAACAATCTAGACTACTCAACGTCGGCGACCGTGTTTGCTGGAAAGCTAGCGCCACTGATCTTGGG
>JBGQCE010000319.1:0-4987 GCA_041495185.1 Bradyrhizobium sp. | reverse complement strand
AATGAACTGTTCCGCCTGAGCGAGCCGCAGATCCTTGGCGAACTGAACGGCATGTGGGTTCCGGGCGGGGCTGTCACCGACAGCGCCAAGAAGGAAACGCTCTGGCTGGAATACCACGTTGGCATGACCAACGCTCACAACGACAACGCCAATAATAATGCGCAGTTCGGTGGCTATGGGCGCATCGTCGGACGCTGGTACAACCAGTCGCTTGGCTTCTTCGGGTTCTACAAAGGGGATACCTACGACGACGGACTCCGCATGGATCCGGCGTTCAGGTTAAACCAGGTCGATGGCACCCTAAATACGGGTGTCTTCAATCCGTTGGCTCCCAGAAGCGCCAACAGCGCTACGGCCTTAGGGGTAGACGGCACGCTGAGTCTCGCGCCGTGGGGAGTCCCGGTCTCGCTGGACAACCAGTATATGTGGAGGAGGGAAAGCAATCCGACCGGGTTCAACAGGGAATTCACCTGGCAGGGCGGCTTCCATCAGCTCAACTGGTTCGTAATGCCGCAATTGGTGATGTACGGAAGGTACGACTGGCTCCAGGGCAGCACGTTCAACGATACGCCGTTTGGAGGAATCACATTCTCCGATCCGAGACAGCATGACTATGTCGCCGGCATTCAATATTCCCCCGCGCAATATCCGAACGTGAAGTTGATCGGCGAATATCGCTACCGCGTGTTTGAAGACCGCGCGGTCGGAACGCCTGCGGACCTGTCAGGATGCGCCGTAGCATCTTGCCAGCCCTACCTGAACCGCTCCAACACAGCCAGCATTGTGGACAACGGCTTCACCGCCCGGCTGATGATGGGCTTCTGAGCGGCGCTATCGACCGCCGGTACACGCGGTGTGACGGACGAGCCAATCGCGTGTACCGGCGGCGCCTGAAATGAAAATACTCGTCCGGCAATGACGCTGAAGTGAAGAGGTCTATTATGACGATCAAGGCCACCAAAATAACGCGAACAACAGCGCTTGCCGGGGCAGCGGGCGTAACAGCCGCTATGCTGGTGGCAGCCACGACGCTCATCGCGACGCAGCGACCGGCCCAGGCCTTCCCCGCCTATGCACAAAGGACCGACCTACATTGCAGCGTCTGTCACGTGAATCCGAAGGGCGGCGGGCCAACCAACGCTTACGGGACCAAGTGGTTCATGACCGGCATGAAGGTTCCCAAAAAGAAAAGGTAACTCGAACGGGCTTCAGCGGCTTTTATGTTAATCAGGGTGCGACGGCTTTTGAAAATGGAGCAAGCGACGGAGTAACGCGATGCGCCAGAATGTTGACCTGTACGTCTGCGAACCTGAAGTAGGCATTAACCAGCAACTGGAAGCGGTCTTTATTCAGTTTGAGGTGATGAACGGCGAAACCCAGGAAGGCACCGGAAAATCGCATACGGTCCTGATGCCGGTGCCGGATGCAATGCGGCTTTTGCAGACGTTGTCGCAAATTCAGAAGAGGTTTTGCCTTCCTGCGGACGCGAGCGACCTCGCGATGATTGAGATTCCTCGGAACAAGAATTGATATTCTTGCTTTTGCTCCAAGGAATGGCCCCTCGTGGGGCCATTCCTGTATCGCGCCTCGGTAGCCGTGGCGGCGATGCTTGACGATCACCACTCTGTCGGCGTGGCGATGGCGCCAGCCTTCGTGCCAGCCGTGATCGCGATGCTCGCGGAATAGCTGGCTTGAATGCCTGTTCAGGTTTCGCGCTCCGCTTCCCACAGAGGACCGAACACCCAAGCTTAGCATTTCGATGTGGGCACGCAATGCGTCTCGCGCCGCTCATCGGCGGCTTGCGGAACGCCGGCGTCGGGCGCATCATTCGTCCATAAAAAATCAATCCGGGGGAGCGTCAGCATGTCCGCATTGTCACGCCGCAACTTTCTTGCGCTTACGGGATCGGCCGCCGCCGCAACGCTGTCGGGGCGCTTCACAACGCCTGCCGGGGCGGCCATGGGTCCCGCCGACAAGTTCGACCTCGTGATCAAGGGCGGCGACGTGCTCGATCCCAGCCAGTCGCTGCGGGGAAAACGCGACATCGGCATCCGCTGGGGAATGATCGAGGCGATCGAGCCGGAGATTGTGCCCGCCCGCGCCTTGAAGACCATCGACGCGGCCGGCAAACTGGTGACACCCGGCCTGATCGACCTGCATTGCCACGTCTACCCCTATGGCTCGGCGATCGGCATTCCCCCCGACGAACTCGTGCAATTTCAGGGAACCACCACGGTGGTGTCGGCGGGCGATGCCGGCGTCAATAATCTCGCGGCGCTGCGCCGCTTTATCGTGGCGCAGTCGCGCGCGCGAATTTATGCCTTCGTCCATATCGCCAACAACGGATTGTCGGCTTTCCCGGTCGCCGAGCTCTACAACATCGACAGCGCGCAAATGGAGGCTTGCGCCATGGCGCTGGCGGAAAATCCGGATTTCCTGCTCGGTGTGAAGGTTCGGATGTCGGAAAACGTGATCTTCAAGCACGGTCTGGAACCGTTGAAGCGCGGGATCCAGGCCTGCGAGATGTGCGGCTGGCCGGCCAAGATGATGGTGCATATCGGCGGCGTCGAGACAAAGGAGCTGATGTCGCAGATCCTCGATCTGCTGCGGCCCGGTGACGTGCTGACGCACGCCTATTCCGGTTTCCCGAACATGTCCGGGGCGTTCACCAATATCGTGCAGGACGGCAAGCTGTTGCCGGCGGCACTCGCCGCCAAGCAGCGCGGCGTGATCTTCGATGTCGGCCATGGCGGCGGCAGCTTCGATTTCACGGTGGCGGAAGTGGCAATTCCCGGCGGCTGCACGCCGGACACCATCTCGTCCGACATCCATGTATTTTCGGGCAATTCGCCGGGCATGCCGTATCTGCCCAACGTCATGAGCAAGTTCATGACGCTCGGCTTTTCGCTGGAGCAGGTGGTGGCGATGGCGACCACGGCGCCGGCGAAGATCATCAACCGCGCGCCGAAGATCGGCACCCTGCAAATCGGCGCGCCCGGCGACGTCGCGATCATGGAGCTGGTGGAAGGGCCGGTGTCGTTCGTCGATACCCGCAACAACAAGCGCGACGGCAAGGCATTGCTGAAGCCGGTGCAGACCGTGATCAACGGCGTGCCGTTCGGCCGGCCGTATCAGGCGCCGTTCGCGGTGAGGTAGCCGCCTGAGGTTTTGGCCCGGTCCGCCGTTTCACGCGGGGCCGGGGCACAGGGTGATTTGATCCGCATCAATGCGACGGCCCAGGCGCCTGGCGAGCATGCCAGGCGTTGAGGGGTGGACCATGGCAAACGGCGAAACACGATTCCAGGCGGAAGCGTCCCGCTTTGCCGCTTGCGGCGACAATGAACTGCGATGCCCCGAGAGCGAATTTCTCGTTCTGCTCGGGGACCGCGTGCGTGAAATGCGCGCGCTGCGCGACATGTCGCGCCGGGAGCTTGCCCGCAAATCCCGTGTTTCCGAGCGCTACATTGCCCAGATCGAGGCAGGAAAGGGCAATGTGTCGATCATGCTGCTGCTCCGGATAGCGCATGCGATCCGTTGCGGATAGAGCGTTTTCAAGCGAAGTGGATACCGGTTCGCGCTGGGAAAACGCGTCAAAATAAAAGACGAGAGCCTCGGTTCTGATCCAATCAGAACCGAGGCTCTGGGAGGACGCTTCCTGACGCTTGTTCCGCAACAGGAGAAGGTTTCGATGGGACAGCTTGTTCTTGCCGCCAAGGTCACCCACGTGCCGTCGCTGATGTTGTCGGAGGTCGCGGGCAGTCCGCTCGGACCGGCGCGGGAAAACGCCGTGCGCGCGCTGCGTACGCTCGGCCGCCGTGCCAGAGAACGCCGCGTTTCGACCTTCGTTGTGTTCGATACGCATTGGCTCTCCAATTTCGGCTACCATATCAACGCCAATCCGCACCATCATGGCTCGTTCACGAGCCACGAAGCCCCGCAGATGATCCAGGATTTGCATTACGACCTGCCGGGCGATACCGCGCTCGCCGAAGCGATCGCGGCAGAGGCCGGCAATGCCGGACTCAACGTCTTCGCCCACAAGGTCGCAAGCCTCGGGCTTGAATACGGCACGATCGTCCCGATGCACTACATGAATCCCGACGGCTGGGCCAAGGTGGTTCCGGTCGCCTCCCCACTGTTTACCTCGCTGGAGGAGAGCCGCATTCTGGGTGAGGCTGTGCGGCGCGCGATCGACCAATCCGGTGAACGGGTGGCTATCCTCGCCAGCGGGTCGATGTCGCATCGGCTCTGGCCCAACAAGAAGCTCGGTCCGGATGCATGGACGTCGATCGCGAGCGAATTCAACCGTCAGGTCGATTTGCGCGTGCTTGAACTGTGGCGGCAGTGCCGATATCGCGAATTCATCGATATGCTTCCGGAATACGCCACCAAGTGCAACGGCGAGGCCGGAATGGCCGATACCATCATGCTGTTTGCCGCGCTCGGCTGGGACGAATACCGGGGCGCTGCGGAACAGCTCTGCGAATACTTTCCCTCCAGCGGCAGCGGTCAGGTCAACGTGGAGTTTCACGTCGAGGGATAATACTTACGTGCGGGCGCGCGCCTCCACATTCGCGATCCTTGCCGGCACGCCGAATTCCTTTCGGCACACCTCGGCCAGCACGGCAACACCCTCGCGGATCTGTTCGTGAGAGGGACTTGCGAAGCACAGCCGTAACCGGCTGCGGGCATAGGCCTTGTCGGTGGACCATTCCGGCCCCGGATTGATGGCGACGCCGGCGGCGAGTGCCGCCTGGTAAAGTTTCAGCGTATCGACATTGTCGGGGAGTTTTACCCACAGGAAGATGCCGCCCTTGGGGTCTTCGAATTCCGCCGACGTGCCGAATTGCTCGTTGAGCACTTCCATCAGCGTGTCGAGCTTGGCGCGGAGGCCGCGCGTCAGCTTCGGCACGTGCGAGGCGAAATGCGGCGCGCAATATTCCGCGAGCACCATCTGCTCGAGCGCGCCACTTCCGGCATCGGTCTT
>JBGQCE010000318.1:0-5003 GCA_041495185.1 Bradyrhizobium sp. | reverse complement strand
TCCTGCGTCATGCCGCAGCCGGTCTTGTGGGTGAGCGCGACCACGCCGTCGACATTGGGGAAATCCGCCAGCGGATTGTCATGCGTGAACGGATTCTTCTTGAAGATATCCGCGACCAGGCCTGCGACATGCGCGCTGCAGTTCACCGAGGTGAGGATGCCGATGTAATTGCGGGTTGCGACCCGCCCGTCGGGGCGGCGGATGCCGTCGAAGGTCGCGGGCAGATCGAAATTCGGTGTCGGCGTAACGTCGACGCCGAACGCGTAATCCTTGGCGAAATCGCCCATGCCGCAATTCTGGGTGTGGACGTGCTGGCCCGGCGCGATCGGAGAAGTCGCAAAGCCGATGATCTGGCCGTAGCGGCGAACGGGCTCGCCCACTGCAATAGGGCGGATCGCAACCTTGTGACCCGCGGGGATGCGTTCGACCGTGGTCACGCCATCCGCCACGACCATGCCGGGCGGAAGGCTCGAGCGCGCGATCAGCACGCCATCATCGGGATGCAGTCGGATGACGGGTGCTGGCGCCATATCGGTCTCCGCTCGGGTTAGTTACGCCTTGCCGTTCGAATCCTTGCGGGTCTGCGCGACCTGCATTTTGGCATAGGTCGCCATCAACCCGCTTTCGTTCGACAGCGTCACGAGTTTGAAGCCCATGTTGATCGCGCGCACCGCGCCCTCGGCGCCGCTGCAGTGAATGCCGGGATAGAGGCCGCGCTTGCCGCATTCCTTCACGATCTTCTCGTAGATCTTGAGGATCTCGGGCTCATCGCGGTCGAGCTTCGGCACCAGCCCGTAGGAGAAGCCGAGATCGGATGGACCGATATAGACGCCGTCGATGCCCTGGACATCGAGGATCGATTCCATGTTTTCGACCGCGGTCTTGGTCTCCATCATCGGGAGCAACACGATTTCTTCGTTGGCGGTCTTCTGATAGGTGCCCGCCGAGCCGTACATGCCGGAACGGATCGGGCCGTTCGAGCGCGTGCCGCGCGGCGGATATTTGCTGTAGGCAACGAGGTTCTCGGCCTCCTGCCTGGTATTGATCATCGGGCAGATCACGCCATAGGCGCCGCCGTCCAGCACCTTGCCGATGATACCCGGTTCGTTCCAGGGTACGCGGACCATCGGCGTTACCGGATGCCCGTTCATCGCCTGGAAGCATTGCACCATCGACAGGTAATCCTGCACGCCGTGCTGCATGTCGACGGTGACACTGTCGAAACCGCATTGCGCAATTACCTCGGCGGAAAACCCTGAAGGAATCGCAAGCCAGGCGTTCACCACGGCCTTGCCCGAAGCCCAGACTTTCTTGACGTTGTTTGCCATTGGTCGCGTCTTCCTTTGTCGTTTGTTGTCGTTGGTCGATTTCTTTTTCGAATTACCTTGAAAGGCTCGGGCGATCAGCTCACAGCCCGTTGTATGCTTACCTCGCTCACGCCGACTTCGCGGGCGGTGTTCACTATCGCCGCCCAGGTATCGTCCGGCAAGGGCACGCCGTTTTTGGTGCGATCGGCGCGCATCTTTCTCTCGGGATCGCCGGGGATCAGCACCGCATCAACGCCGGCGACCGTTTTGGTCGCCCTGATAAAGTCGACATAGCGCGAGATTTCGCCGTCGAAGAAATTACTGGTGTCGACCACCTTGGGGTCGATATAGATCGCGAGCATACCATTGGCGAAACGCCGGTCCGGAGCGGTGGCGCCGGTGCCGGTCAACGCGCCGCCGAGCAACTCGCAGATGAACGCGAGGCCCGAGCCCTTATGCTCGCCGAACGCGCGGATCGCGCCTGTGCCCTTTGTATGGTCGCGCGGCCCCTCCGCAGTGTGGGGCCCGTACAGCACTGCCGGATCTTCACTCAAGGTGCCGTCGAAGTCGATCAACGCGCCATCAGGCAATTTCTTGCCACCGCGGCTTGCGACCAGCACCTTGCCTTCGGCGACGATCGAGGTCGCGAAATCGAGCACAATCGGATCCTGCCCCTGGCGCGGAATGCCGACGCAATAAGGCGCGGTCGACAGCCGCTTCTCGACGCCGCCAAAGGGCGCCACCAGCAGCGAGCCGGCTGCATTGACGAAGTGGACCGACACCAGACCTTCGGCGGCTGCCATTTCAGCCCAGTCGCCGACGCGGCCGATATGTCCGGCGTTGCGCAGCGCCACCGCGGCAAGGCCCGACGCCTTGCACTTGGCGATGCCGATCCTGACCGCCTGCGGCGTGACCGTTTGCCCGTAGCCGAACCTGCCATCGACCACCGCCAGCGACGGCGTATCGACCACGAGCTCGACGGCCTGATCGGGCACGACCGAGCCCATCTTCTTCCACCTGATATAGACCGGCACCCGGATCACGCCGTGGCTGTCGTGCCCGGTGAGATTGGCCGTTGTCAGGTAGGTCGCGATGCGCCTGGCTTCGTCAGGCGAGGAGTCCGCATGCGCGAAAACGTCCGCGACGAAATTGATAAGGTTTTGAACTTGTATCGTGACCATGTGCGGATTTTTCGCCCTGTATCTTGTATCCGGACTGACTGCGGCAGGTAGCAGCGCTACCCAGTCCCTGTGCCGATTTTCATGACCGGCTTAACGGCACTTGAGCGAAAAATCGCGCGCATGTCTATGGTCTCGGCCAAGCGCGCCCGGCGATTGCGCCGTCTGGATGGCCGCTATGCATGGCCTCGATAGCATCATGCAAATTTGTGGCTCTCAAGTCCCGATTCTTTCGCAGCAGCGGAACAACACCCCGGCGACATCCAAATCCGTGCACTGCACAAGCCTGACCATCCAATTCCGTTTGATCGCCAATGACGAACGATGTTAGTCATTTCGTGGCTCGACGATCCAAGCCGACCCTGAAAAATCACTGGAGTGATTGGACATGCCGCATTTCACGATTGAATATTCAGCCAATCTCGATGCCCGCGTCGATATGGGCAAGGTCGTCGAAGTCGTCCGCAAGGCGGCGGTGGAAACCGGGATCTTTCCGCCCGGGGGCATTCGCGTCCGCGCGATCCGTTGCGAGCACTATGCGATCGCCGACGGAAGCGCGCATTTCGGGTTTCTCGCCATGGTGCTGCGGCTTGGCGAGGGGCGCGATCTCGCGACCCGCAAGAAGGCCGGCGAGCATATCTTTCGTATCCTGTCCGACTATCTCGACCCGGTCTTTGCCCAGAGCAAGTTCGCGCTGTCGTTCGACATGCAGATCAACGACAAGCAAACCAGCTGGAAGTGCAACAACATCCATGACGCTCTGAAGGCGGAGGCCGCGCATGGATAAGGTCACTCCGAAGTCATCTGATGTGTTTCAGGCCAATCGGGACCGCGCCGCGCCGCTGCTGGCGAAATTGAGAGTAGATGGCATCGGCCACATGATCGACGGCAAGGTCGTGCCGTCGATCTCGGGCGAAGTCTTCGAGACGAAGTCGCCCGTCGATGGCGCGGTGCTGGCATCGGTCGCGCGCGGCAACGCGGAGGATATCGATCGCGCCGCGACAATGGCGGCACTGGCCTTCAAGGCCTGGCGCGATATGCCCGCGGCCATGCGAAAGAAGCTGCTGCATCGGGTTGCCGACGCCATCGAAGACCGCGCCGACGACATCGCCGTGCTCGAATGCATCGACACCGGTCAGGCCCATCGCTTCATGGCCAAGGCCGCGATCCGGGCTGCCGAAAACTTTCGCTTCTTCGCCGATAAATGCACCGACGCGCGCGACGGCCTGAACATGCCAAGCGAGGAACACTGGAACGTGTCGACCCGGGTGCCGATCGGCCCTGTCGGCGTCATCACGCCATGGAATACGCCGTTCATGCTGTCGACCTGGAAGATCGCCCCTGCCCTCGCCGCCGGATGCACGGTCGTTCACAAGCCGGCGGAATGGTCGCCGGTCACGGCCGACCTGCTGGCGCAGCTGGTGAAACAAGCTGGCGTGCCCGACGGTGTCCTCAACACCGTGCACGGTATCGGCGAAGAGGCCGGCAAGGCGCTGACCCAGCACCCTGCCATCAAGGCGATTGCCTTTGTCGGCGAAACCTCGACCGGAAAAGCGATCATGGCGCAGGGCGCGCCGACGCTAAAGCGCGTGCATTTCGAACTCGGCGGCAAGAACCCGGTGATCGTGTTCGACGACGCCGATCTGGACCGCGCGCTCGATGCGGTCGTGTTCATGATCTATTCGCTCAACGGCGAACGTTGCACCTCATCAAGCCGGTTGCTGATTCAGCAGAGCATCGCGGGGAAATTCATCGAAAAACTCACCGCGCGCGTGAAGGCGCTAAAGGTCGGGCATCCACTCGATCCCGCGACCGAAATCGGACCGCTGATTCACGAGAGGCACCTGGAGAAGGTCTGCTCCTATTTCGATGTCGCACGGAAGGATGGCGCGGTCATCGCGGTCGGCGGCAAGCCACATGATGGACCCGGCGGCGGGCATTATGTGCAGCCGACGCTCGTCACCGGTGCGCACGCCAAAATGCGCGTCGCGCAGGAAGAGGTTTTCGGCCCCTTCCTGACGGTGATTCCGTTCCGCGACGAGAATGACGCGGTCGAGATCGCCAACGCCGTGCAGTACGGCCTCACCGGTTACGTCTGGACCTCGGACATGGGCCGCGCGCTGCGCGTTGCCGACGCGCTGGAAGCCGGCATGATCTGGCTGAATTCGGAAAACGTCCGGCATTTGCCAACCCCGTTCGGCGGCATGAAATCGTCAGGGATCGGCCGCGACGGCGGCGATTATTCATTCGACTTCTACATGGAAACCAAGCACGTCTCGCTGGCGCGAGGAACCCACAAGATTCAGCGGCTCGGCGTGTCCTCATCCTGAGAGTAAAGCGCATCCGATATTTTCCGTCATTGCGAGGAGCACTTGCGACGAAGCAATCCACCTCTCACTACCAAGAAGATGGATTGCTTCGCTTCGCTCGCAATGACGGAGTAATCGACTACGAGTTTCACTAAGGACACCACATGCCCGTCCCGCAGCACATCTTCGATCCGCCGTTCAACATCGTC
>JBGQCE010000317.1:0-5012 GCA_041495185.1 Bradyrhizobium sp. | reverse complement strand
GGTAACTCTCGCGCCGCCAATCCGCAACCGGTCAAGGCCGATTACACCTGCTACTTCAATGTCTTCACCGATAGAACTTAATCCAGTGGAGCAACGTACGGCGCCTCTGCTCAATAGGCTCGAACCGTCGACCCGCTTGGTGCGCGCTCCCAAGGCCGCGCCAGGAGTATCGCCGCCGAAGCCTCAGAAAAATCCATGTCGGGTAGTGGACGGGAGACTAATCTGCAGCTGAGGGAGATGGGTCGATCGGCCGCGGAACGCATCGGCAGCGATCGCCTCTAATCTCCGGCCCTATCTCTCGCGCAGGCTCTCCTGCTTGTATTTCATCAGCGGTGACAACAGGTAGCTGATGATCCGTCGGGATCCGGTCTTGATCTCGGCGGTGACCGCCATGCCGGGCGAAAGGTTGACCATCTTGTCCTCGACCTGCATCTGCGAGCGGTCGACCGAGATCCGAGCCGCGTAGGTCAATTCTTGGCCTTTGGGCTCGCTGGTGCCGCTGGGGGAGCCAGCCTGCTTGTCGTTCGATTTGTCGCTCGGAGCATCACGCACGATTGAATCCGATGAGATGTTCAGCACCTTCCCGTGCAACAGCCCGTATCTGGTGAAGTCAAAAGTATCGACCTTGATTTCCACTTCATCGCCGGCATGCACGAAACCGATGTCATGGTTGCTCACCATGGCTTCGACCTCCAGTTGACTGTCGCTTGGCACGATCACCATCAGGGACTGGGCGGGTGTCACCACGCCGCCGACCGTGTGTACGGCCAACTGCTGAACCATGCCCGACACCGGCGCGGTCAGCTGTTGAAGCTTGGTGCGTTGCTCGGCCTTCGACAGATCGGCCGCAAGGCCGGCGGCCTTTCGCTCGGCCTCGGTCAGCTCGCCGAACAGTGTTCGGCGATACTCGGCCTTGGTCTGGCCACGTGTTTCGATGATGGCGGCAACCGCTGCCCGTGCTTCTTTTGAATGGCTCTTCTGGACCAACCGTTCCTGCTGGCTTTCGGTCAATTGCTGCAGCACCTCGAAATATTGCAACCTGGAGCCGTATTCATTGAGCGTCTTGCGGATGTTGACGCGCTCCGCAATGGTCGGAATGACCGCCTCAAGCTTATCGACCGTCGCCGAGATGGTAGCGAGTTCAGCCTCCTTTTGGGCCCTTTGCCCGTCCAGGGCGGCGATTTTCGCCTTGTGCTCCGTGACCTGCGCTAGCAAAAATTGGCGTTGAATGGCGACCAGCGCCCGGTTGGCTCCCTCCGGAGGATGGAATGCGGCGAGCGGATCGTCGGTATCGGCGAGCGCCGCATGTAGGCGAGCGATATCGAGTTGCGCGGACTGCAGGTCACCCCTGAGATGATTGATCTCGCCTTCATTGATGGTGGGGTCGAGTTCGACTAGCGGATCGCCGGCATTGACGTTTTGGCCGTTCGCGACCCGTATGGCGCGCACGACGCCGGTCTCGAAGGGTTGAATCACCTTGCTGTGGCCGGTGGGAATAATTTTCCCGGTTGCGGTGGCCACGATATCCACATGGCTCAGGCTCGCCCAGGCCAAGGCCAGCACGAACAGCGCTATAAGAGTCGCGCCGATCGCCCGACCGATGGGAGAGGGTGGGGTTTCGACGATTTCCAGCGCGGCCGGCAGGAACGCAAGCTCCTCCGGGTCTCGCTGCTGTTTGGCAGCTGCCGGAAAGGGAACAACTTTCATTTCCGGCTTCATGAAATTCTGCCTAAAATGTAATCGATTGCCCATTTATTGGGCAAATACGGTCCGTTCGACTAGACGTTCCGGATCTTGGCCGTACCATTCGAACGGAACCCTTGGTACCGGAGCACTGAGCCGATATGCGCTTATACCCGCTGACGGTGAATTTTCCCCCCCAATTGCGAATAAATTTTGAAGGTTGGCGCCACGGCCTTCCCTTAATTCTGGCTAATAAGTTTAGAGCTGTAGAGTAGAATCCGATTAGCATAGATCAACCGGCGCTCGATAGACGACAGGAACGTGGGAATCGATATGACGGCACATTCGGAAATACCCGGGCCGAATGATCCAGGTCTCACCGCGCTGGTCATGCTGCTGCGCTTTCACGGCGTCGGGGCGGATGCCGCCCAAATTCGTCATCAGTGCGGGACCGCGGCAATCGGCACGGCCGACATGGTCCGATGCGCCAGGGAGTTCGGCCTCAAGGCGCGCGAGCTGAAAACAAGCTGGGCGCGCCTTGTGAACACCCCTTTGCCGGCCATTGCAGCGCTCAAGGATGGCGGGTTCCTTTTGCTCGGCAAAGTCGGCGACGACAAGGTCGTCGCGCAATCGCCGAAAACGCCGCGCCCGGAATTAATGACCAGGGACGACCTCGAGGCGATCTGGGACGGCCGCATCGTTCTGATGACCCGGCGCGCCAACTTGATGGACCTGTCGCGCCGCTTCGATGTCACATGGTTCCTGGGCGCGATTCACAAGTATCGTCGACAATTGGCGGAGGTGGTCTTCGCATCCTTCTTTCTTCAGCTGTTTGCGCTCGCCTCACCGCTGTTCTTTCAGGTGGTCATCGACAAAGTCCTGGTTCATCGCAGCATCGGCACGCTCGATGTGCTGGTGATCGGGCTGCTAGGGATAGCAGTGTTCGAAACCATTCTCGGCATCCTGCGGACTTATCTTTTTTCACACGCCACCAATCGGATCGACGTGGAACTCGGCGCACGGTTGTTCCAGCATTTGCTGGCATTGCCCACGGCCTATTTCCAGGCCCGCCGCGTCGGCGATTCGGTCGCGCGCGTGCGCGAGCTGGAAAACATCCGGACTTTCCTGACCAGTTCGGCGCTGACCCTTGTGATCGATCTGTTCTTCACTTTTGTCTTCCTCGGGGTCATGTTTCTCTATTCGCCGCTGTTGACCGGCATCGTCCTTGCCGGATTCCCATTCTACATGGGAATCTCCGCCGGGGTGACGCCGCAGTTTCGTCGGCTGCTCGACGAGAAGTTCAGGCGCGGCGCGGAGAACCAGGCCTTTCTGGTGGAAAGCGTCACTGGGGTCGAGACCCTTAAGGCGATGGCGGTCGAGCCGCAGATGCAGCGACGCTGGGAAGAGCAGCTCGCCGGCTATGTGGCAGCGAGCTTCCGGGTCTTGCGGCTCGGCAACACGGCCAGCAACAGCGTGCAATTGGTCAACAAGGTCGTCATGGCCGGCATTCTGTATTTCGGAGCCCGACTGGTCATCTCCGGCGACCTGACCGTGGGCGAGCTGGTCGCATTCAACATTCTGGCCGGAAGGGTGAGCCAGCCGGTGCTGCGGCTGGCCCAGATCTGGCAGGATTTCCATCAGGCACGGCTCTCGGTGGCTCGGCTCGGCGACATTCTCAACACGGCGCCGGAACCCAAGTTCAACCCGGCCCGCGCCGCACTGCCGGCGATTCGCGGCGACGTCACGTTCGACCACGTCGTGTTTCGTTACCGCATCGACGGGCCGGAGGTGCTGCACGACGTCAGTTTTAGCGTGTCCGCCGGACAGGTCATCGGCATAGTCGGACCCTCGGGCTCCGGAAAGAGCACGGTCGCCAAGCTCATTCAGCGCCTCTACATTCCCGAAGGCGGCCGCGTGTTGGTCGATGGGGTCGACCTCGCCATGGTCGATACGTCGTGGCTGCGCCGCCAGATCGGCGCGGTGCTGCAGGAGAACGTGCTTTTCAATCAGTCGATTCGCGACAACATCGCGTTGCCGGATCCTGCCATGCCGATCGAACGGGTCGTCGATGCTGCCAAGCTCGCTGGCGCCCACGATTTCATATTGGAGCTGCCGGAGGGCTATGACACGATCGTAGGCGAGCGCGGCGCCAGTCTTTCAGGTGGACAGCGTCAACGCATCGCCATCGCCCGGGCGCTGGTGACAAATCCCCGCATTTTGATCTTCGACGAAGCCACCAGTGCGCTGGACTACGAGAGCGAGCGCGTCATTCAAGATAACATGCAGCGCATTGCCCAGGGGCGAACTGTCTTCATCATCGCCCACCGCCTTTCGACTGTGCGCCGAAGCAATCGAATCATCACCATCGATCGCGGCCGCTTGGTGGAGGATGGAACGCACGACGAGCTGATCAACAAGGGCGGCCGGTATGCGACGCTTCACCGGGTGCAGGCGGATATCCATGAAGTGCGTTAGAAGTCTGTCCGGAAAGTTTCAACCTGGATTGCAGAGCTTGGCTAATTGAAGCGAGAAGCTCTGCTCTCGGGGATGACGGTTCTCCCAACCCTTGGCCAGCCTGCGGCCCCACGCTTGGGGCAAAATCGCAAATCCCTTGGTGCAGTCGGAGCGCTTGACGATTTCGACGTCCAGATTCGGCAGCACTTGTGCTAGCCCGTCACTCTCCGCGGGGCGCCAAGTCTGACAGGCCGCTATCGCGCGGGTAGCCGTGCCGATGTCGACACCGTGGGGGAGGTTAGGGGCGACGACCTGCTTGACAAGGCGGCGGCCAGGACGTGACGAATGCCGATCCCGATCAGGTAGCCGATCTGCATGCTTGTAGCGGCTGCGGCAACCATCAGGACGATCGACCACGCCGTCTGAGCCTGTGTCACTCCGGTTGCGACCGCGAGGACCAGCACAATCGCGGTTGCAGGCATCAAGGCCATGACTTTGAAGCGCTGTCCCAGCACCGCACCAACCAACAAGCTGACGACTGAGAGTATAATCATCGTTTAACGTCCCGCAGCGCAACGGCTCGCCTGCAGCTAAGTTCCCGTCTCACCTATTAATTCTTCGTGAACGGAATAGCTGATTTTATTCATTGGTTTGCTGCGGCTCGAAAGCTCAGACGCCCGAATCCTCAGTCCCGGGATAGTTTGCTTGCCGCATTCCGGCAGAATTCAGGTCACAAACGGGAGAGTTTGTGAATCTATTCGAATTCCGGTGCTTTTCCCCGAATTCTAGGGCCCTCAATTAGAGGATTCCCAAGGGTAGCGTTTGGAAGTCAGGAGCTAACCTATGTGACGCTATGCATGTGTCTGCCACCCCCC